>NZ_QGMY01000010.1 GCF_003173355.1 Methanospirillum lacunae
GAAAGGTTCACGTACGGTTCTTAGAAGGGGGGAAGAGAGTAATCTCTTCTTCCTATTCGACTACAATGTTTTGTCAATTAACAATAGGGAGTTATATGGGATTAAATGTAGAAAATAATTATAAATATCGTTTTTATATGGGGTCTGTATTACCATATCCTGATGAGATATATTTCATACCCGCCTTGGACAAAAATCTACCCTTCTCGTCATTCTATTTAATCACTCATATCTGGGATCCATCCAATTTTTGAATAAACAGGTTTCGGATCAAGTATTACCATGCCCTCCCTATATGTAAGAAACCATGCGATGTGCTGTATTCCATGATTATTTTAGTTCAATTGGTGGAGGTGAGCAGGTTGCAACTATGCTTGCATACTGTCTCTCAGCTGATCTGATCACAACAGAATGTAAAGAAACAGCGTTACCTAAAAGCCTTGGTATCCCTATTTATTCGCTTGGAAAGATTATTCCATTTCCTGTTATGAAACAAATGTCCACAGCATGGCTTTTTTCCCGATCAAATTTTTCAGAATCATATAATTTTTTTGTTTTTAGTGGAAATTGGGCATCACATGCTTCAAAATTTCATCATCCCAATATCTGGTACTGCCATACTCCTGTTCGTGCATTTTATGATCTTGCTGATCTCTTTGAACAGAGGTTGCCGGTTTTTATGAGACCTCTTTACCGTGTCTGGGTTAAACACCAACGTAACGTAGATCAGAAGGTGGTTGCAGATATTGACAAAATAATAACTAATTCTCACAATACCGCAGCCAGGATCCTTCATTATTATGGGCGTAAGGCCCGGGTTGTTTATCCACCTGTTGATCTGGACCGGTTTTCATTCAAAGAATCTGGAGGGTTCTGGCTATCAGTAAACCGGTTGTACCCTGAAAAGCGGATAGAGCTTCAGGTAGAAGCATTTCGTTTGCTGCCTGAAGAGGAACTTCTGATAGTTGGCGGAGCAGGAAGCGGTGATCACGCGATTCGATATGCATCAAAAATTATGACGAATCTCCCATCCAATGTGAAGATGCTCGGTTCTGTCTCTTCTGAAGAATTAACTGATCTGTATAGTACATGCCGGGGATTGATATGTACTGCAATTGATGAGGATTTTGGAATAACTCCTTTGGAAGCGATGGCATCGGGAAAACCTGTGGTTGCTGTTAATGAGGGTGGTTTTCAGGAGACTGTTGTTCATGGAGAAACCGGGCTTCTTATTGAGCCTACTGTGAAGGCGATAATCAAGGCGGTCATAGAAGTAGGAGTCGATCCAATCAGGTACAAGGATGCTTGTATCAGGAGAGCTGAAGAGTTTGGTGGGGTGGACCGGTTTTGCATGGAGATCCGGGAAATTGTTTCAACTTTTTATTAAATTAATAGCGATAAAATATAAATAATTCATTTTTTGGCATGAGAGGTTTTTTCAACGTTGATATTTACCCGAGAATGGATACAAAAGTTACATTAATTACTGGAATTACGGGACAAGATGGGTCGATCTTTATATAACTTCTGTTAGTTAAAGAGATTTGAGGTTCATGGGCTCGTTCGTCGGGCATAATATCCTAAAGAACGATTTTTCTTACATAACGTCAATCTTTCAGACCTTGATATGATCTCTCATGTTCTCCATAATATCAAATTCGATGAAAACTATCACCTTGATACACAAAGCCATGTCCGTGTGAGTTTTGAGACACTGGATATGACGGGAATGAGACCGGTCTTGAGATAACCCGATAACTTCAAGAAAACGGGTCAATCAATCCGGAAGTCCGATTTTATAAGGCTTATTTAAGTGAGATGTTTGGGCATATTGCCCCTCCTTAGAATTCCGTTTACCTGTGCCAAGGTGCATTCATACTGGATACCACGCAATTACCGTGACGGATATGGCATGTTTTCATGCTATGGCATTCTCTTTAATCATAAATCATTGAGAGGTGGAGACACTTTCGTCACAGGAAAGATCACCCGGGGGATTGTAGCAATTCTATGGGGGAAAAAATTCACCTTGAAAATCTTGATGCCAACGCGACTGGGGTTTTTCTCCTAAGTATGTAGAACGGAGGTGATTTTTTTTGTAACAGGAAAAACCTGATGATTATATGATTGGGACCAGCGAGATCCACAATGTACAGAAATTTGTGGATTTTACTTTTAAATACGCTGAACTTGATTTTGAGAAGCATGTCCGAATTGATCCGAAGTACTTCCACCCGACTGAAGTAAAAGCATTTTAAGCAGACTCGCAGAAGTCAGAACAGAAGTTTGGGTGGAATGTCAGAATAATACTAGTGATTTGATGAAGGTCATGGGTGACGCTGCCATGGGTGTTTTGGACTTGATCTGGTTGGAGAAGGAGATGAAATAATCAGTAGGGAGTTCCCTGTTAGGTGGTGGAGGAAGGATTGATCCCCAATATCATAATACTTTATTTGTCAGAGTTTTCTATTATGAGCGTATATCCATTAGGGTGTGATTGTATGAAAAAAACAGCTTCAGTTTCTGAAACATCATGAAAACCGCAATATTTCATGACTATTTTGGTTCGATTGGAGGTGGGGAGAAAACTGTCGTCAGTATGGCGAAAATACTTGACGCAGATATTTTTACGACTGATATAGATGCTTTTTCGATCTTCAATTCTAAAGTTCCGGTCCACACACTTCGCCGGACAGTAAAAAAAAGCCCACTTAAACAAATTTCTACATCACTATCCTTTTCGCATTGTGATCTTCATGATGAGTTTGATTTTTTCCTCTTTACCGGCAACTGGAGTGTTCATGCAGCAGCTGTTCACCATCCAAATCTTTGGTACTGTTATACCCCAACTCGTGCGTTTTATGATAATTATCAGAATTTTCTGAATACAATGCATCCGGTTGTCAGACCAGCTTTTGCTGCTTGGGTTGCTTTTCATCGGCGCTGGAATGAGAAGGCTATCAAGTCGGTTGATTCTATCATTTCAATATCAAATACTATATCAGAGAGAGTGCAAACGTACCTGAATCGGGAGTCCTTAGTAATTTACCCACCTGTTGACACCAGACGGTACTCCTGCGTTGAGTATGGGGATTTTTGGCTCTCTGTGAACCGATTATATCCGGAAAAACGACTTGAACTCCAGATTGAAACTTTCAGGTCTCTTCCTGATGAGCATCTGGTTATCGTTGGGAGTTATTCCCGAGGTGATCAGGCTGAGGGGTATGCCCGGAAGATACTACATAATCTCCCTAAAAATGTCACATATATTGGGGAAGTAACTGAAGAAGAACTTATTTCATACTATGCCCGTTGTAAAGGGCATATCACTACCGCTTCTCATGAGGATTTCGGGTTAACCCCGGTTGAGGCGATGGCAAGTGGCAAACCGGTTGTAGCCGTCTGTGAAGGTGGATATCGTGAAACTGTAACAAATGCCACCGGAATTCTGACTTCGGCTGAAGTTCCAGTTCTGCGTGAAGCTGTCCATTTTTTATCTGAAAATCCAGAGTCATATCGTTCTGCATGTCTTCAACAGGCAACAAAGTTTGACAAAGATAATTTCGCAAAAAAAATTCGTGAGGCAGTATATAATGGAATGGCTAAAAGGGAGAATTTTCCGTGAGTCCGAAATACCCTTTGATTTCAGTGATAACTCCTTCGTATAATCAGGGACAGTTTATCAGAGAGACAATTGAGAGTGTACTTTCACAGGATTATCCTGCAATTGAGTACATTGTTGTCGATGGTGGTTCATCTGATGGGACAGTAAATATTCTACAAGAGTATGGGGATCGGATCATCTGGATATCTGAACCTGATGAGGGGCAGGCTGATGCGGTGAATAAAGGTGTAAGGCTGGCAAAAGGTGAATTTATTGGATGGTTAAATTCTGATGATATCTATGAACCTGGTGCTCTTTCCACGGTGATTGAGACGTTCCAAAAGAATCCTGATATTTCAGTGGTATACGGTGAGGCATGGCATATCACTAACTCCGGTCAGATTATTGCACGATACCCTATTGAACCGTTCAATTATCGCAGGCTGGCAGAGACCTGCTATATCTGTCAGCCTGCTTCTTTTATTCGCACTAATAGTTTTCTTGAGGCTGGTTTACTTCGTACTGATTTACACCTCTGTATGGATTATGAGTTCTGGATACGACTAGGGCATGAAAAACCATTTCTATACACTTCTAGAGTTCTTGCATCATCCCGTCTCTATCCTGAGAATAAGACGTTCTCACGAACTGATGAGGTTTTTCGGGAGGTAATGACCATGGTTTCTCAATATTATGGATATGTCCCGATTACCTGGGTCTATGGGTATCTTCAGAACCAGACAAGAGGGAAGTGGTCACTCCAATTTCCTGTTCAGGTGCTTATCACATTTATCCGAATGAATCGATCATGTGTATTAGGTGCCCTGCAGTACTGCGTCACCCTTTTCATTCCTTATCGAAATAATGGTCGGCTCACAGTAGATCTCATATCCCTGATTAAAAAATCTCGGACTATGGATGATCTCCGAAAAAAATTATAACTCCTTTATATTTAATTTTGGTGAATTTCTGCAACACTGCACTCATATGTAGGGACGACGAAAAAATAATGAAGTACTAATTGTCCGAACGCCCGATAGGAGTATGTATCAGTGGATATGAGATATGTTCGAGAATAAACGGATTCTTGTGACCGGTGGAGCAGGTTTTCTAGGAAGTAAAGTGATTGATGCGCTGATAGCACAAGGCATCTCCCGATCAGACATCATTGTTCCCAGAAGTGCTGATTATGATTTACGACATATGGAGAATTGTCATAAGGTTGTAAAAGATGTTGATATTGTCATCCACCTGGCTGCACGGGTCGGGGGGATTGGGTTTAATCAGGAACACCCTGCTGAACTTTTCTATGATAATGCCTCCATGGGTATTCATATGATGGAGGCGTCACGGCTGGCAGGAGTATCCAAATTTGTTGCGGTCGGGACGGTCTGCGCCTATCCAAAATTTACTCAAGTTCCATTTAGGGAAGAAGATCTCTGGAACGGGTATCCGGAAGAAACAAATGCTCCGTATGGTCTTGCCAAGAAGATGCTTCTTGTTCAGGCGCAGGCATACCGACAGCAGTATGGATTTAATGCAATTTTTCTCCTTCCGGTCAATTTGTATGGGCCGGGTGATAACTTCGATCCTGAAAGTTCTCATGTGATCCCAGCGTTAATCAAGAAGTTTGTTGATGCCAAACAGATGCATGCTCCAGTGGTTGAGGTATGGGGATCCGGGTCAGCATCAAGGGAGTTTCTCTACGTTGATGATGCTGCCCGGGGTATCGCTCTTGCTACCGCACGATATGACGGGATTGAGCCGGTAAACCTGGGTGCGGGGAGCGAGATATCAATTCGGGATCTGGTGGAGATTATTAAAACGCATGTTGGATATGAAGGAGAGGTAGTGTATGACACAACCAAACCAGATGGACAACCCAGGAGATGTTTGGATACGAGTCGGGCACGAATGTTCTTTGGATTTAACGCGGAGATGTCATTTGAAGAAGGGCTTAAAACGACGATTGGATGGTACGTGAATAATCCAATATCCTTCTAATTCGATATAATTTTAGCCAACCCATTACTAAATGAACATTATTAAATCGTAGATTTTACGATTTCCAAAAAATAGTGTTTTTACTTAATAATATTATAGGGAAAAAACGAGTATTACATGTCTCAAATTAACTTTTGTATATGCTACTTTGTTAAACAAATGGATGCAAAAAAAGAATTTTTATCATTCTAGGAGAATTGAATTATGGAAATAACCGTAGTCGGGGGAGGATATGTTGGACTGGTCACATCGGTTTGTTTTGCAGATATGGGGCATAGGGTCAGGATTATCGAGATTGACCCCCAAAAAGTGGAATTGATAAACAAGGGAATCCCCCCGATATATGAAGATAATCTTGAAGAGATACTAAAGAAAAATATAGGCAAGAATTTAACTGCCCAGTCAGATTACCAATTCATTGAAAAATCGGATGTTTTTTTTATCTGCGTCGGTACACCTCCTCAGGAGGATGGATCAGCCAATCTCCGCTATCTCTCACAAGCTGCTGAATCAATTGGACAGGCTTTGAGAGATTCAACAATCTTTCAGGTAATCACTGTAAAAAGCACAGTTCCCCCTGGAACTACAGAATCTGTTGTAATTCCGGCAGTTATAAAGAGTTCAGGGAGGACTAAAGACTCAATAGGATTCTGTATGAATCCTGAATTTCTCCGTGAAGGAAGAGCGATCAAAGATTTTAAAAATCCTGATCGAATTGTGATTGGAGGGAATTCAGATATTGCAATTCAGGTTGTGAGAGACGTATACTCAGGTTTTTCAGCACCAACTATCACAACTTCATTAAAAGCAGCAGAAATGATAAAATACGCATCTAATTCATTTCTAGCAATGAAAATTTCCTTTGCCAATGAGATCGGAAATTTATGCAAAAAACTGGGAATAAATGTTTATGATGTGATGAACGGTATAGGATATGATCATAGAATAAATCCATATTTCCTAAATGCAGGGCTTGGTTTTGGCGGAAGTTGTTTTCCCAAAGACGTGATGGCATTAATACGGTTAGCTGAAAAGAACGATTTGGACCCTCTCTTATTGCAGTCGGTAATTGCCGTCAATGAAAAACAGCCGAATAAGATCATATCTCTCTTGAAAGAACGTATTGGATCAGTGAGTGGTAAACGGATTGCTATCCTTGGACTGGCGTTTAAAGACAATACTGATGATGTCAGGGATTCAAGGGCAATTCCGGTCATACAAAGTCTTCTCGATGAAGGAGCAGATGTCGTTGCATATGATCCCATGGCAATTGCTTCTATGAAAATCTATTACCCGGATATCCAATATAGAAATACAGCTGGAGATGCCCTTGATGGAGCAGATGCCTGCCTCGTCCTCACCGAGTGGCCGGAATTCAGGGATATTGATACGTGTTTTGACCGGATGAAATCACGAGTAATTATTGAAGGTAGAAAAATTCTCTCGATTGAGGGAGTCGAAGGAATATGCTGGTAAATTATGGTGCAAAAAGTCAGAAAAGTAGTAATTCCGGCAGCAGGTCTAGGTACCAGATTTCTCCCCATAACAAAGGCTCAACCAAAAGAGATGCTACCGGTGGTGGATAAACCTGTCATCCAGTATGTTGTTGAGGAAGCAGTTGCATCCGGTATAGACGATATAATCATTGTTACGGGTAGAAACAAACGGGCAATCGAAGATCACTTTGACCGGTGCATTGAACTTGAGCATGTATTTCCATCAAACCAAGGATCAGGTGCCTCAGATGCTTATGTTGATTTGAGTGATATTCCTAACATTCATTACATCAGACAGAGGGAACCGAGGGGACTAGGAGATGCCATTCTACTATCAGAAAAACATTGTAATGATGAGCCCTTTGTTGTTCTTCTTGGAGACACCATCACAATAGCGCCTGAAAATGAGAAGACCTGTACAAGCCAAATGATTCATGCTTATACAAAATATGGTCAATCAATAATTGCAGTCGAACCGGTCCCAGAAAAGAAAATTCCGGATTATGGCATTATTGATGGTAATCTCATCGATAAAAATTTCTATGAAATTAAGAATATCGTAGAAAAACCTACCATAAGCGACGCCCCCTCAAATCTTGGTGCTATTGGATGTTACCTTTTCACTCCCGAAATTTTTTCATGTCTTAAACAGACCACTCCGGGTAAAGGAGGAGAGATTCAACTCACGGATGCGATAAAAAAACTTTCTCATTCTATAGGGATGATCACTAACTGTCGCAGGTATGATATTGGTGATAAGATTGGATGGATGAAAGCTTTTTTTGAGCTAGCTCTGTCACGTAAAGAATTTCATGATGATCTCATGTCAATTCTACAAGAAAAAGTATGTACAAGGAGAAATGAATGAGTACTTCAATTTCGAAGTCAGAGGATATTGAAATAATTCTCGCCGGTCTGAATAATGTCGATTTCAATGGTCAGACGATATTAGTAACCGGTGGATCCGGATTTCTCGGTTCCTGGATGTGTGAGGCCCTACTCAATAAAGGTGCAGAGGTCATTTGTCTTGATAATTATGCATCCGGAAGACCTGAAAATACAAATCACCTCCTTGATCACCCAGGTTTTACCAGAATAGTCCATGATATATCAAAACCATTTGATCCTAAACGGCAAATTAATCTGGTATGTCATCTCGCTTCCCGGGCAGGCCCACTTGAATTTGAACATTATCCTATCCAGATTCTAAAATCAAATACCTTAGGGACAATGCATTCGCTTGGCATTGCAAAAAAGTATGGTGCTCGCCTCTTATTCACTTCTACCAGTGAGATATATGGAGAAGCAACAGTGTTCCCAACACCTGAAACCTATCGGGGTAATGTTAATACTCTGGGTATCAGAGGATGTTATGATGAGGCGAAGCGGGCTGGTGAGGCCTATTGTATGGCATATCATCGTCAGCATGGTCTTGACGTCAGAATTGTCCGGATATTTAACACATACGGACCACGAATGCGCTCAGATGGGCATTATGGAAGGGTAATTCCCAGATTTTTATCACAGGCGAAAAATAATCAACCAATCACCATATTTGGAGATGGAACCCAGACCCGTTCATTTTGTTATGTGACCGATCAGATCATCGGGTTGCTGAGGCTGGCAGGGCTTCCGGGGTTGGCAGGGGAAGTGGTGAATATTGGGAATCCAACGGAGCATACTGTTATCGGTCTTGCAAATATAATAAAAAATCTCCTGAATTCATCATCTTCTTTTATGTATAATCCGCACCCCCAGGATGATCCTATGCGAAGATTTCCAGATATATCTAAAGCTAAAAAGTTACTCCATTTTGAGCCACAAATTGGTTTAGAAAAAGGGCTTATCCGTGTCATTGAGGGTACATATTAATGAAAATAACGCTGGTTGTCCCCGCATATAATGAAGAGCAGGCAATAGGCCCTGTTATTGAAGAATATTATCCATATGTTGATGAAATCCTTGTAGTTGATGATGGTTCATCAGACAAAACTTATGAAATCGCCTGTAGTTATTCTGATGAAAAAGTCTTTGTAAACAGGCACGAGCAAAATCAGGGAAAGGTCGGAGCACTAATGACTGGTGTAAAAAACGCCACTGGAGACATCATTGTATTTACTGATGCAGACTGCACATATCCTGCCCGATATATCCCTGCTTTTGTCGAAGAACTGAATAAAGGTGCTGATCTGGTTTTAGGTTCCCGGGTAATTCAATCTGAAAATATTCCATTATTTAATCGGGTAGGTAATACAATCTTTTCCACACTTGCGACCTACATCAGTGGTAAGGAGATTGTTGATGGACAGACCGGGATGCGGGCCTTTAAAAAAAGTATGTTTGATTCATTGCATGTCCAGGCAAAAGGTCTTGAATTTGAGACGAAGATGACAGTCCGTGCAGCAAAATTAGGATATATTATCGTTGAAATCCCCATTGAATATCGTGAGAGAGTTGGGGTTTCTAAACTTCATCCGGTGCGGGATGGATATCGAATGTTTCGTGCGTTGATATCCATTGCCTGGAACGAAACATCACCATTAGCGAAAATGATTTCGGTGCCTGGAATTCTGTTTATTGGAATTGGAATGGTTTTTGGAATTTATAGTATATACGAACGTGTTTCTCATTATTATCTAACTCATGAGTTTTACCCATTGATATCTGGCTTTTTGATCTTATTTGGGTTACAACTTTCTTCGATTGGCCTCATCATCGATTATCTGGCAAAAAAATTGGATAGAATTGAAGAGCGGTTGAAAAAATGAAAGAGGAATTATTTGAACCCTTGTTTAGGAAGATGAGAGTCAATCGCATTTTGCCTTGGATCCCAAAAAATGCAACGCTCTGTGATATTGGGTGTGGATTTGATGCTCAATTTTTAAAAATGATTTCGCCCTCTATTAAAAGGGGGTATGGGTTTGATCGAAAAGTTAACTCCAAACTTCAGGGAAATTTGACCATCCAATCTTATGATTTAAATAATCCTCTTCCACTTCCTGATAATTCGGTTGATTGTGTTACATTGCTTGCAGTACTTGAACATCTTTCAAATCCAATTACAGTTTTTGCAGAAATCAGACGGATATGCCGCTCCAATGGAAGGATTATTCTTACAACACCGACACCTCTTAGTAAACCCATTTTAGAATTCCTATCCTTCCGAATGGGGCTTGTAAGTTCCCAGGAAATTTCTGATCATAAACATTACTGGTCGCTAGAAGAAATTCGTAATCTGTTAAAACAGTTCGACTTTCATGTTGTTGAACTAAATACTTTTTCTATCGGATTAAACTCGTTTGCGGTTGCAGAAAAAGTGACTGAATGAATGTAATTATTATTATCATAATTGGGATTTTATTTGCCTCATTTGGACAGATACTCTGGAAAATTGGGATGAATGAAATTGGAGTTGTGAGTGAAATATCTGTTGAGGGAATTACACATATTGTTTTAAACCCATATATTTTCGGAGGACTTTTTAGTTATGGTATTGGAACGTTGTTCTGGTTAATTGCTCTTTCAAGAGCTGAGTTATCTTTTGTATATCCATTTATTGCATTAACATTTGTTATAATTTTTATGGCTTCTTTTTTTCTATTCCATGAAAATATTAGTTTTCAGAGATTAATTGGTGCTGTGATTATTGTGATTGGTATTGTGGTACTGGTAAAAGGGTAATTCTTCAATATAAATCATTATGAGTTTGACTATTAGTTTCAAAATAGAACATTGTGTAAAACCCATTTTTGGGATCCTTAATGATCTTAATGGTAGGATCAAAATCCGGAGTGTTTGGAAGAGGAGCATTCCACACCTGATCAGTTAACTCACTGGGTGGAACAAAAATTGTTTCACCGTCATTAGTGATATGTGCTGATACGTTCATATCGGGCATTGAAGGAAGTAGCCCTTTTTCATTTATTTTTAATAAACCGGTATCCTGATACAATCCAAGAAAAGTAATACCTGAAAAAATGATACATCCCATAATAAAATATTTTTTCCAGGTATTGCTCAATCGGGGATTAGGATATTTTATTTTTAAAAATGGGTACACAAATAATAGTAATGGAAAAGAATAAAGAAATCCAATTCCAAATCTGGGTTCTGGCGCTGAAACGAACCAGAATAGTAACCCTACAATTGTCACTAATAATGGATATAACATTATCAGGAAAGAGTTATTCCAATCTAAAATGATGTCTGAATTGTAAATATTATATAAAAAAATGAGTGTTACTATACATGCCACAATAATTAGTCCAATGCACAAAAAAAACCTGGGCGTAGTAATAATACGATGGAACCATTCATTCATCCATGAAATAGTACCTAATGACTCCATATAGTTTGGGCCAGGAAGTCTTGCCCATCCTGTTATGGCGTCTGCTTCAGCTTTTGTTTGTTGAGCAGAAACGGACCATGGAAAAAAAGATAACGAACCATATGATAATGGATAAATTGGGTTTCCAGATAGTAATATTCCCCTTATAATCAAAGGGATAGTTAAAAGGAAAAATATTAGGTAGCAATATTCAGGTATTGATCTCAACATGGTTTTTAGATCTGTAAAAAAAGTAAAGAGACCTGAGTTTTTTATATGGTTTAAATTAATTATCCTGATGAAAACTGCCAACAGTGTCATCGGTATCATAATCACTGCAGATAATTTAATGGCAGTAGAAAAGAGTGCCAGAATGAATGGTGCCCAGGTACAAAAATCATAAAGATCCGTTTTTTCTTCGATCATTTTTATGAGAAAGAAGAATTGAACCAACGTTAAAATGAAAACCGGGTAATCTGGAGATGGATTTGATAAATAGAATCTGGATTCAAATATTACCGGAAGTATGGAAAGAAGGAGAAACATTTCATGAGCAGATAATGGGTTTAATCCACCCTGTAATTGTTTAACGATACCTTTCAATGAGGAAGAAGACATTTCACTCCATCTGTCCTGTATGACTTCTGTCACCAGAGTTGAGTAAAAGAAGAAAAGAATTGCATTGATTATAAAAACTGGTCGATTAAACCATATTACACTCTGATCTATCATGGCACTGATGGGGAGCCATGCGCAATTAAACCCCAACCTCCCATGCAGATTTGCGAGGCCTAATGGAATTGGGTATTCAATCATCCATTTTATTGCAGGAAGGTGGTAAAGGCCTGTATCTGTTCCATGAATCCAATTATATACAGTACAGTAAAAAAGAAATAGAACACCAAAAAAAAGGGCTAATATTGAGAATTTCTGCTGAATTCTGATCTTATTCGTAATTAGATGAATACTTGTCATAACAATCCCTACAAAAAGGATTGCAATTGAGATTTCAGATGATATTGGAATAAATATATTTATCAAACTTGTTAATACGAAGATAATGATAAAACCAAAGATTCCATAATTCCAAATCAGATATTTATGGATCGGATACTTTTTTAGAACGTAGGTCGCAAAAAATGAGCCATATCCAAATAATGAAACAATCCAGGCAAAAAAGAGGAGAATTAATATAATTAGCTGTAAGGCAGGGTTCATTATTATGAATATGTTGGGTGAATTCTTTTTTATATTTTGGTAATTTTTTCTCCCGATTCGACTAAATCATAGGGTTTTACAGTTAATCATAATAATATAGAATTGCAACACCAGAAACTTAAGAATTTGTTTAATTCAAGTAGAGCAATTGAAAACAGTACAAAAATTCAGAATTTACTCAGAAAATTGGTTAAATTTTTTAATGACTCGGCTGATTGTATTTCTTTACGTTTAAAAATTGAGGATTTATTAGCATTTAACAAAAATGCAGTTATATGGGAGCCTTTATATAGTTACACTAAAACATCAGCCCATATAACTGCAAAATTGAATTCACTATTATTGGGAATAATGTTTTTACCTGATTCAGACGTAAAAAGAAAATTAAACATGTTGCTGAGTGATGAGTTTAGGAGGGAACTAATCCTATTCATACATGTGAAAAAAACCGTGGTTTTTTCGCTATCTTGATAAAATGAAATGAAAGACCTATTAAAAAATTAAACTCCTTACAGGCGGTGTTTAATGAATACTTACTTCTACTATCTTCTCACGATGTGATTTTCATTAAGGATCATGATGTCTTTTTGTTAATATTATCATAGGATATTGACCATATTTACAGAAAAGTTTAGGAAACCTCTCTTCAAGATAATACAGAATTTTCAGAATTTTTTTTCCCAATTTATTATTTGGAATTAACAATTTTTGAGTTGAACTATCGAAAGAACGCCAAGGAACCATTTTTATTGTGGCAATTTCATCAAATCTTCTCCACCATTTATTTGGATGTGGATAAAAATATAGATCATTTACTGTTCCTCCTTCCTTTTCTCTTTTTTTTCGATTAATAATTCTCAACAGTCCCTTTGCTATCCAGTTATTAAGGAAAAATGCATTTGGATTTGAATATACAATAATTATATTTTTCCCAGGTTTAGTAACATCAATTAATTTTCTAATAACTTCATCTTGATTATCTTTATCGATATGATAAATTGTGTGAAGACTAACTGAACAATCAAAAAAATTTTTCTTTAGATCAATGTCCAAAAAATTACCACAAATAAAGACTCCATGATCACCAATCTTCGCTTTCGCTTGATCTAATGCTCCTTGAGAAAGATCAACACAATATCTAAATAAAAAATTTTTAGAATATTCTAAATATTCTTTATATTGAATAGGCCCAGATGCCATATCTAGGATATTAACTCCAAAATCAGGAATATATTTAAGAACTCTTAATCTACATTTACTCACATATTCACGTGAGTTCTCTCTCAAATCTTCAAATCTTATAGCATCTTCTGTTTCATTTCCACTTATAATCCATCCGATTTCATCATAAAACGTTTTTACCGATATTTCCACATTATTTCTCATAAAAAAGCCTTATAATATAATATCATTGGTTAGATTAAATTTACGGACGATATAAAATTGCATTTATTTGCTAGAATCTATCCAACTAGTCAATATAGCACCCTCCTAAACATACCAATCAGCGGTCAGTTTAATTTTCTTTTTATGTCTGAATCAGTTAATAACGAGAATCCCAATAAAAGTGAGTGCATTTAAGTATCCAGTATTTGCTTTTATAATAATCAATTTTTATAATTTGTTCATTATCACCTATAGGCGAAAGTGACACCAATACAAGGTTCTGTGAAAATCATTATTCATATTTTTATTACAGCATATTATAAATCATTACGTAAGAAAATTAATGCGTGAAACTTTGATTTTACCAACTCAAGGAAGAATGAAAGAAAAAAAATCTCCCGATTATACCATTCTTAAACTTCGATGATAAAGCAGATTAGCGTTCATATATTGGTGGATGTATATCTCCATCTTATATTAGTAATTATTACTAGAGTTTAAGATGGAATTATTAATGGACGGAAAAAAAAACTTTAAGGACCCCAACAACATTGTTATTTTTTTTGTTCTCATTTTTTTCCTCATATATTATTTAATATTTAGGTGGGATAGTGTTTTCTGGGCACCATTGACCCCTACAGATGCATCTCATTATGTTGAAATCGCAGTTCATTTAACTCAAGGAGAAATCTTCCAGTCAGGTGGGTTTCCTTTTGGGTTTCCAGCACTTCTTGCCCTATCAATTTTAATAATGGGACCTGGAAGTTTTTCTTTGCAATTCCCTATTATTATTTGTTTAGTCCTGTGCCTTCTCGTTTTATATTTAATAGCAAAAAAGAAAATTGGTGTTTTGAATTCACTAATTTTAGTTTTTTTGGTAGGATTCTCGCCGTATCTTTTAATCTATAAAGGATGGGTGATGTCAGAAATCCCTTTCACTCTTGTGTTTCTATTTTTTGTGTTTCTCCTTGATAGAAATTATAACCCATATAATCATACTGCAAATCCCTTTGAAAATATATGTATAGGTATATCGGTTGGAATAGGATGTATGATTAGATCTGTAGGATATGTCCTGATACCGATTTTATTAATCACTCAACTAATTCATTTATTTATTGAAAACGATTATTCAAAAAAGAAATTATTTTCTCTATTCACTCCATATTTTGTGTTTGCTCTAATTTATATACCATATCTAATCATTTTTCGGTTTTGGGGACAGAAATACACCAGCCATACATATGGATGGTGGCAATGGGTTTATGCTAATATTTCGGGGTATGCAACGTGTCTTACAGTTTATTTTCCCGGAGGTAATTATTACTGGATTAATTCCCTTTTCTATACACTCTTTGTCTGTTTTCTTCTCTATTCTTTATCTGTTTTTTTTCGAAAAGAATATCCCATAATTATTTCCTTTTTTATTTATCTAATAGTTATAACACTCTGGCCTTTTGACCAAAGAGAACGATTTATTCTTCCAGTCTTCCCCATCTTTATTTACCTTGCCATTCGGGGTATTGATCACATTCAAGAAGTAATTTCTAGGTGTTTTGATCACGGTAACTTGCGTAGCAGATTATCTAAAGTTATTTTACCCGTTATTTGTGTTATATTTATTTTTGCTACCCTCTATTGTGATATACCCCTCTTTGTCAATCAATATCATATTTTTGGTGAACACCAAGCAATTATACAAAGAGATGAAGGTAATGACATTTTCCGTCCGTATGGTTACTTAAATTCATTAGATACGAATGAAAGTATGGAATTATTCCATTATATTAAAGGTAATATGGAAAAAACCAGTACAATCGCATTTCAGTTTAATGGATATCTAATGATGTATGTGGGTAAATTTACACCATGTGGATATCCAATAACTTCTTCGAGAGATGTGGAATTGATTCCAATAGCACAAAAATGTCATTCAGATTTTATTATTATTCATAACATTGATGAGGATGCAATAAAAATTTTAAACAGTGACACTAGATATCACCGAGTTTTTTTAAATACTATCTATAGTGTCTATAGCCATAATATTTTGAATTCTACGGACAATTCAAATTAAAGGGTTATTTCAGACAATCCCTTTGTTATTGCAATTCTTTATTCGTTAGTGGTAAACATGATATATTGTCTGGTGATCCTATCCCGGGTTATCGATAAATTTTCATCAAAATATATTGAATTTGGAAGAGGGAGATTCCATGTTTGATCAGTATTTTCTGGAATAATAATTCTTTCTCCGCTATTGGTGGTATTTATAGTATATGAAACCTCTGGAAATACTGGGATTTCACCATTGTTATTAAATAATCCTACGTAATATGGCCCCATCAACGTAGCTGAGATAAGGAATTGTCCGATGAGAATTACAATAAGGATTTTAACCAAATAGGATGAAAATGGTCTTTTTAGTATTATATACGGAAATAATAAAATAACAATTGGCAACGCATATAGAAATCCTAAAGCGAATCGAGTGTCTGGAGCACTCATAAACCAAAAGGTGAGTCCCGCAAGGATTAATACAAGAGGATAGCATGAGATGATAATTTTTTTACTCTCTTGTAATTCCATTTCAGGTTTCACTGAAAAATACAATACAATTCCTACTAAAATTAGTGCTCCACTGACTGTCACAATCAAAGGCATTTGGTGTACAATAAATTGGTCTATCCAATCCCATATCCAAGAGTTATTACCAAGTGAATCTTTATAATGAACTCCAGGAAGTCTAGCCCAGGCAGTAACATCCTCTGCTGCAACTCTAGTTGTTTCAGCAGAAGTAGCCCATGGTAAATAACTTTGTGAACCTATTGCTATAGGAAAAATCGGATTACCAGAGAGAATAATCCCCCTTATTGTCATGGGAATAAAAATGATCAGAAAAAAAAACCAACAATATCTAGGTATATTACGTAAAAAAGGGAAAATTGTTTTCGGTAGTATTGGCATCTCAACTAATTCCCTCGTTGATCTGATTTTTATTTGAGAAAAAAACAAAAAAAGTGCAGACATTAATAAGAGTAATATCGCTGATAATTTTATTGCAAATGCGAATGATGCAATTATGATTGAAATCCATGTTTGAAAATTATCGACTTCTGTTTCCTCTTCAACTAATTCAATTGCATTTCCTATCACTGTCAGTGTTAAGAGGAATATTGGAAAATCTGGTGAGGGGCTTGATAAGAATATTGGTGTCACATAGGTTACCGGAAGAATGGTCAATAAGAAAAACCAGTCCTTACAGTTCAGTGATCTAACAAACGTGGATATTTTTGAAGTAGATATTGAGAATATGTTCTGGCGGATTTCTTTGATGAATGGCTTTAAAATATCCCCAATAAGAGTTGTATAGAAAAAAAGAAGTATCCCATTGATCAAAAAAATGGGCCTATTCAATAATATACTCCCTTGATCAATTAAGGCACTTAATGGAAACCAGATACTATTAAACCCAAATCGAAAATGAAGGTTAGCCAGGCCAAAGGGTGTTATATTATTGATAATCCATTTAATTGCAGGCAGATGATATAGTCCAGTGTCATAATAGTTAGACCATCCAAAAATTACTGCATAATAAATGATGAATGTGACTAATCCATATAATACAATTATCTGATAATTTGGCTTTATTTTGATAAACTGTATGGATCCAAGAATTAATCCAATTATTAGAATAATACTTGCAATTAAAAGAGAAATTGGTAAGAAAATATTAATAATTGTTATTAAAGAACTTAAAAAAATGAGACCAAATAATCCTGATATCCAAATGATATTACTCGGAATAGGGCACTTCAAGGTGAAGAGTTTCGCAATGTAATGGCCATAACTATAAACCGCAACAATCCATCCCACAAAAAGAATGTAAAAAATTATGAAGTATAAAATATTGTCCATTTTTATATAATGTTGGAATAATGTTTAAACTGGAAAACTAAATACTCTTTGAAGTTTTTTATTAACATTAGATTAATTCTCACTTATGTTTATATATCATTTCTCAAACCTTTTATGAATAATATGTTGATAATTCAAGTAAATACTTCTGATATTTCCTGTGGTGGGGCAGAACAAATCAGTTGGCGACTACATGATTATTATAAAAAAAATAATTATGAATCGTATTTAGTAGTGGGTAAAAAGAATTCTTTTGAAACTACGGTTATTCAGATTCTAAATCAACATGTAAAATATGTTCAAATAATAGAAAATTGCCTTGGTAAAAAGGCCATAAATGATAAAGTTAATGGGAAAAGATCAATAACGCAAATGATTTATGATAGACGGTGGTTTATCGCTCAAACATTGCGTAGTATTCTAGATCCACAACTTATTATTTCTGATATAAAAGGGTATGAAGACTTTTCATATTCTGGCATCTGGGTTCTTTCATCACTTTTTTCAAATGGAAATGAAATATTTCATCTTCACAACTTACACGCCCGATATTTTGATTTAAATGCATTACCATTTTTATCTTCTCAATCTCCAGTAATCATAACTCTACATGATCTCTGGTGTTTTACTGGTCATTGTGCTATTCCTTTGAATTGTGAGAGATGGAAAACCGGGTGTGGTAATTGTCCTGGTTTACATCTCTACCCTCAAATACTCCATGATTCATCTCATAAAAATTGGTTGCATAAGAAACATGTATTTGAGTCATGTAACCTGTATATTGCTACTCCAAGTAAATGGCTTATGGATCAGGTAGGACATTCATTTTTAAAAAATACAGCAATGGACTGCCGTGTTATTCCTAATGGTGTTGATACATCAATATTTTATCCCCGCTCAAAGGAATATTCACGAAAAACTCTTGGACTGCCTAATAGTATAAAGATATTGCTTTTTGTCGCCAATGGAATCCGGAAAAACCCCTGGAAAGATTACATAACTTTTAAAAGGGCAGTAGAACTTTTATCAAATAAATATTCGGGAAAAATACTTGTTATAGGTCTTGGAGATAATACTCCGTCCTTGTTAATTAATGATATTGAGTTTCGGTTTGTTCCTTACCTCAATGATCCAAGTATTATAGCCCAATATTATTGTGCTGCTGATCTCTATGTACATCCTTCAAATTTTGAGACCTTTTCACTCACGATATTAGAAGCGAGAGCATGTAAAATTCCGGTTATTGCTAGCAATGTCTGTGCCATTCCGGAACAAATAATTGATGGAGTATCTGGATTTCTTTATTCTCCTGGGGATTACCAAGATCTATCTGAAAAAATCCTTATGCTATTACAGGATTCAGAATTGGCCAGCCAATTTGCTGAGCGAGCATATTCTGATATTTTATCCCGGTATACTGTGGAAATAATGGCAGAATCATATCTTTCGTGGTACAAGGAAATTAATGACAAAAGAGAAATTGGTGAGAAAGTTTGAAAATTTCGGTAATTACAGTCTGTCGTAATGCTGAAGAGGAAATCGAGAAAACCATATTATCGGTAATAAATCAAACCTATCAAAATTTTGAATATATAATTATTGATGGAGTTTCAACAGATAATACACTCTCAATTTTATCACAATATAAAAAATTTATAAATGTACTGATATCTGAACCTGATCATGGTATTTATGATGCTATGAATAAGGGGATTACCTACGCCACTGGTGACATTATATGTTTCATGAATGCTGGAGATTATTATTACTCATGTGATATTTTCCAAGAGGTGATTAATTCATTTAATAAATCCTTTCCCAAGCCTGATATTATTTATGGAGACACTCTCGTCCGATCAGAAGATAATAATGAAAACGTAGTGTCAGCACATCGGCGAACATTAACTGATTTTATATGGAGGGGGCCGATCTGCCATCAGTCAACTTTCGTGAATCGTAACTTATTTGGCCGAGGTTTTTCGAGACTATATCATATTTGTGCTGATTACGAGTGGTTATTATATTCGTTAATTTATCGGAACGCTCGTATTTCTTATATTCCCCGCCCTCTTTCAATCTATCAAATGGGAGGTTTCAGTGCTCAAAACCTATCATTGTATGATCAGGAACAATCAAGAATAATATTAAAATACTTGTTAATTTCAATTTTTCGCGTTTCACCTAAAGAAATAATTTCATTATACGATCAGGTTGGCTCAAAAAATTTCTTTATTAGGATTGCATATTTAATCAGATTAGGCTATTTAAATGTGAAGTAGGAATAATGGATCGGTCAAAATTTTATGAAATTATTTACATCGGTCGTTCATAAATACTTTGAATTATTAAATAGTTTTATTATGGACAGTTACGATTTTTAGGTTTCCATAATTTTTTTAATTAAAGGATGAATATGTAAATTTAAATCCAATTTTTCCTTGAATAATTTATAGCATCTTTCTTTACATCCTGAAAAGTTAATTTTCTGTAATATGTCTGGTATATCTTCAACATTGTTAATAGTGTACCCTGCTTGGTATTCCCTAATATATTCTCCAATAATACCATTCTGATTTGTCAGTACGGGAATTCCATGTTGTAAGTATGTTGCAATCTTTCCAGAACTAAGACCTAAATATTTTATATTTTTACCCGTATATATTGACTCGAATGTTGGATTGTATAATGCAATTCCTAGGTTAACTGAAAAAAGCATCTCACTTAAGTCCTGCAGTTCATTATAGGAATCAAATGAAATAAATATCGATTCAGTATCATATTGAAACTCCCAAAGGTCTTGATAATTTATTCCATATCTACTGTGTAAAACGAGAACCCAATTATCAGGCCATTTTTGAACTGTCATAATCAATTCTTCAATCATTGACCATTTGCTTATGGAACCTGCGAAGAGGGCAATCTTCTTTTCTTTAGGGATATTTAATTTTTCATGGAGATAGTGACTTTGTTTTCCGGTTCTGATTTCTCTCCCAGCAACTGGGATATTCACAATATTTGGCTGTGAAATTTGGTTTTCTTGAACTAATAAAGACGAACGTAATGGATCCTGACAGACCGCAAATGCTATCTCTTTACAAGCGGAAATTTCTGGTTTTTTGAATTCCTCACTCGTTTCATCAAGAAAGAATATTTCATATGATATCAAGGCGTAGGGAATATCAAATATTTTTGAAAAATAAGATGCTTCAATAATTCCATCTCTATCTATTCCGATAATAATTTTATATTTTGTTCTATCCCACAAATAATTGGATATTAATATGAATACGATATTATTTTTTCGAATGACTTTTTTTTTAAACAAAAAATCTCTTATTAAATAAATGGACCTATTAATTTTTTCCTTCCTAATATTATTATTTCTTCCTATCTGTGCGATTTTAAGAACAATTGGAATTTTTTTATTAAAAAAATATTTTCTCTTGCTGCTTGAATTATATAATAATAATTTCGATCCTACACAAGGAGTTTCTTGAAAAAAATTCATCTCTGGAGAAACAATATCAACATTATATCCGATATCACAAAGGATTTCGACAATACCTGAAAGGTTAGGATTAGTATTTATATTTCCTTCAGGATGGATAATTAGTATTTTTGGCTTGGTCATAGAATAATTGTTTATTATTTGATTTTGGAACTATCATTCATTTTGCCTACAATAGCAATATTCCATGTTTTTTCAGAAATTGTTCCTTCAATATTAGAAGCCGGAAATATCCGCATAATTTCTAATTGGCAATTTTCAAAAAAGTATGCAATTTCTTGAGCAAAGAAAAACCTCATCACATGCTCTTCCCTTGTTTCAGAAATAACCCGATCTCCTTGAATATCCCATACCTGAAATTTAACGGTAACACAATGTCGAAAACTATCAAGTTCTCCAGAAGAGGCACGGATGACTTTTCGGTCACCCTCTTCAATCACTTTTACTTTATCACTAGGCTTCTCATGAAGTACTGAAGGGCCATACCAGACATCGCAAATAAAAAGTCCACCGGGTTTGAGATGTTCCTGCACAGTTTGTAAGGCATGTTGAATGTCTTCATTTTTAAGGTGATATCCAAGGACCGCGAACATCATAATGACAACATCGAATTTTTCAGATGTTCGAAAGTCACGGATATCTGATTGATAAAACTTACAAGATAGTTCCTTTTCCTGGGCCTTCTTCCGGGCAATTTCAAGCATTTCTTCCGAGCGATCAACCCCACAGACCTGGTATCCTCTCTTTGCAAGCCGAAGTGTATGGTTACCTGTTCCACATCCTAGATCGAGAATAGATAGTACTGCCTGGTTTGCATGTTCCTTGATAATCTCCTCAAGAAGGTTGCATTCGGCATCGTAATCCTTGTCTTGATAGAGAAGATCATATGTATCTGCGTAGTCCTTTCCAAAGAGAGTATTCATGATGACAGAATCTCCTTTACTGCATTACTCACCGTTGCTATCTGCTCTGAAGTGATAGTTAGTCCTGAGGGAAGATATAAACCCTGCCCCGCAATTCTCTCTGCGATTGGATATTTTTCATCTTTGAACAATCCCATTTTTTGGAATACTGGTTGTTCATGCATTCCAATAAAAAAAGGGCGTGTTTCAATTCCTTTTTCTAATAATCTCAAAGAAAATTCAGTATTGTCCATTCCCGTTTCTTCAGAAAGAACAAAAGCATACATCCAGTAAACACTCTTAGCCCATTGCTCCTCAATGGGTAACTGTAGACCAGAGAGTTCCTCAAGTTGATGAGAATATTCTTGCGCCATCCATCTTTTTTTAGTAATGATATCATCCATTCTCTCTATCTGGGCAACTCCAAGAGCTGCTTGTATGTTAGTGAGCCGAAAGTTATTGCCGAGGGATTCGTGATAGAACCTCCTGGGAGGCTGAAAATAAAGGTTCAGATACGCCCGAGCTTTCTTCGCCAAAACCTCGTCATCGGTAAGGACCATACCGCCTTCTCCAGTAGTAATCAGTTTGTTTGCATAGAAACTGAAACAACTGAAGGTTCCAAAACTACCACATCTTCGCCATGTATTCGATGAATGGCATTGTGTCTGGTATTCAGCTCCATGGGCTTCAGCAGCGTCTTCTATGATTGCAAGATTATGATCTTCTGCTAGGTCTAACAGAGGATCCATGTCTACCGGGTGCCCATAGATATGTACAGGCATAATTGCCTTTGTTTTTGATGTGATTTTTTCTGCGACGTGATCAACGTCCATCGTCCAGAGTTTGGGATCACTATCGACAAGTACCGGAGTCCCATTATTATTCACTATTGCAAGGGCACATGAGATGATTGTAAAAGTTGGCATAATCACCTCATCGCCAGGTTTCAGACCTAAACAATGTACAGCGACATCAAGGGCTGTAGTGCCATTAGAGACTGCAATTCCATATTGGCGGTTACAATATGTAGCCCATTGTTCTTCGAACTGATCTATATATTTCCCGGCAGAAGATATCCAACCACTTTTGATGCAGTCGGTAATATTTTCCAGTTCTTTGCCACATAGGAAGGGTTCACTTACAGGGATCATAATATTACCCAACTTCCATTATTTGTCATTTTTTCCCACTTCATATCCGAAAATACTGCACTAATGTAGGACTTAAGATCTCCTAAATAATTTGCATTAAATTATTAATAATGAGATTTGGATGTGTTTTTTTCTCAATCTATTTCTAAATGATGATAAAAATCACACCTGTAAGTATCATTAGAGATATCAATTTCCGTTCTCTCCTTTAAATCTGACCTTATCCTGATCGCCACAGTATGGTCCTTGTTTGACCTCTACCATCTCTGTATCTTCAAGGAATTCAAAACCATGTCCACCAGATGCAAGAAGAATAACATCTCCTTTTATACATATCCATTCGTTAAGATATTTTTTGTCATCACTATAAAATGTGATTCTGACTTTACCTTTTCGGATAATGAGGGTCTCCTGGGTATACTGTATATTTCGCGTACAGAGGTTATGTACGTGTTCCTGAATGATATCACCTGTTTTGTGAGGGAGGAAACCCAACTGTTGGGAGAAGGAATTTGGGGTGAAGAACTCTATCTTATCAGAGGAATAGGATGCCGGAATGATAAGGGCTATCAATTGGTCTCCATTAGAAATTGACTTAATATTAGTCATATTAATATGTTTTCCCTATGTAAATATTGAAATGGTCGGTGAATTTATTAGCATCCATGTTTTTTAAATTTAGTGTAGATATTACTTTTTGGCTCAATGCTCGTTTACCTTTTTATAACATTTGTGATATTGATCAAATTTAAAATTGGAAACAGGTGGTTGATTTTAGTATTAAACCTTTTATGAAGAGATTCAGATATTCTTTATACGCATGTATACACATTTGATTGTCTATAAAAGATCAGTGGACATGGTCATTAATTTTCATAATAATTTCCCCGAGAAATAGTTGTCAGTTGTAATTGATCACATTCATTAGTCATTAATTTTCTTCTTCATGTTGGATATCGACTCGATGATTTCTCTTCCCTCATTAATCAGTGCAGGTATATCATATTTTTCTGCGATAAGGGAATGCAACTTATTCCCTATTTTTTTTGCATATTCAGGGTTTGAAATCAATGAAATGATTGCACGAGAAAAACTATCAGGTTCATCAGCAATTAAAATATCTATTTCGTGAGTAACTGGAATTCCCTCTGCTCCAAGTGTTGTTGATACCACAGGAATTTTGCATGCTCCCGCCTCTAATATCTTAAATCGTGTACCTGATTCAAATTTTAATGGTACAATTGCCACATCTGCATGGCATAGATAAGGAAGAACTATAGGTAACATACCTGTTATTGTTATGGATGGATCTTTGATGTCCTCCAAAATTTTGTTTGAATTATTTCCTATAATATACAAATGGATATTTGGGATCTCCTTTTTTATTAAGGGTAAAATTTTATCGATCACCCATCGGGCTGATTCCTCCATGGGACTATTCTCCCAAAAAGTTCCTGCAAGATAGATGCAAGGATGATGAAAATTCATAATTTTAGGGGGAATGAGTTTATAATTATTTAAATCAATAACATTAGAAAAAACCTTGATTTGATCGGGTTTTTTTGCATGTTTGCGATAATAATCAGCATCGATTTCAGAGACTGCTGTGGTAATATCTGCTAATTGTGTGCCCCATTGTTCTTCTTCTTCTTTTTCCTTTCCTTTATGAGTGATCTCTTTAATCTGGATTGGATCTGTCAGATATGGGATACCTCTGAGGATAAATCGTGACCATACGGAATCAGTATCACAAACCACAGGCAATGATGTTTTTTCTTTTAGAAATTTTACAAGAGGATATGAAATATTTCCGTATCCTAACCAGATAATATCTGGTTTTATCATCCGTATGATGTCTAAAAGATATTCTTCGTCATTTTTTTCATTAAACACACTGAAATGTGTTAATTTAAATAAAAGGCGAAAAATAGAGTTAATTTTTTTTTCTGTCCATTTGAGATTAGTTGCTGATGGAGAGATAAAAAAAAAGTCACACCAAGATTTATAGTAATCTATTTCTGCTCTTGATACCGGGGTCCTACAGTAAATTGTCAAATTAGAAATCTGCGATAATGCTTTTATGGAGTTTTCAATGCGGAGGAAGGGGCCCCCAACTGCTGGGTATTGTAACACCGGAGTTGTGAATAATATGCGGGGTTTTTTATTCATTTTTGAAAAAAATTATGTTAAAAGTATCATTTATTATTTCTCTTATTTTTTGATCTGCCTAAAGATGTTAATGGACCAATATGGGGCATTGAATATCCAGTTAGGTTTCTGGTGGCCATCGCTCTTCAGATAGGATTGGTATTCCTTTGATTATTGAATCAATAATGTAATCTCGTGCTTTATTTTTTCCTGGAAGTAAATCTGACAATGATTTGATTTTTAATTGAGGTTCTTTTCCCCAGGTGTAATGCATAATATCGACTTTAGTATAATAATGATATTGATAGAATAAAATAAATTTATATGCCTTTTCGATTTGTTTTTCTTGTTCGATTAAAATTTCTCCGTTGAGGCATCTCTCCAGATCCGAAAAATACTCCTCCGAGAAGACAGGATCTATTGTAAATCCGAAACCACGGTATGGGGAATGAGCAGTTGTAATTACGGGGATGCCTCTCCCTGCTAATTCTATTCCCACGGTTGTTGTATGAACTAAACCAACAGTGGTGAGCGGGATTAAATCATAAACAGTGCAGTCTACTTTAGTTGGCAGTAAAAAAACATTGTTTGGAATGGTAACCTTATTCAGGGAAAGAGCGATCTCAATTCGTTCTTTTGTTTCTGGGATTTCTGGATGTAATTCACCAGGATGTGGTTTAATTATTAACTGGTATTCTGAATGGATAGCGAACCATTTTATTGTCTGAATAATCCAATCAATCATATCTGAAAAAACGATTTGCTTGTTTAATGCTGCTAAATCCCATATTACGTTAGCGGCCAATATTGCGGTTTTTTTTCCCATATCAAATTTAGAAAAGTCAAAATGAACTGAGTTATGCGACTGTAATGAAGCCGTATCAAGTATCATCTCTCTACCGGTATATCGTGAATTGATCCAGTTTTTTACTTTCTCTACTTGTTGTTTATTTAATGGTTTATTCACAAATGATTTCCAGGAAGGCGAAAAATCAAGGTTCATGGCAGCATTATTGTATGCATAGCACCAGCCGTCCGGTCGTCCCCCTATCCAATGGGAATAAAATGGAATATTTTTTTCTTCACAAATATGTTGTAATAGTGCCCACATTCCATAATAACTATCATTGGTTACCACTCGATCAGGTTTGATCTCATTGATGAGATTTCGATATGCACAACTTAGTATCAGAAGATTCTGAAGGTACACTTTTCCAAGATTATTATAATCTGGAATTAAATGATAATCGCCGACTACGTAATTATTCACTAGAATGTCTTTTGCCCATTTTCCAAATAAAAAATTTCCTTCCTTATAATCTATCCAGTTATCATCCAAATGGGCTATTTTATTATGGACTTCTTTTAACTCCACAGAACTAATATATATTGACAACTTATATGGTTTAATGGGATTATTATGCCATAATAATTCAGATTGTTTCTGACAGTAATGGCAACTCATGGTAAAACCCTTTGTATTCCATACTCCACCGAAAACATTGCATTCAAAACTTTGAATAGAATCGCAATATGTCGGAATTATTGTCGCATTTCGTAATCGGAGAGCATAACTTAAAATTCTGTCATGAATAAAACATGGGGGATATATACTGAATGAAGGACCAATTAGGATTTTAATAGAATGATTCGATTTTATAATTGGAAACTGGTTTATTTCCTGATCAATGTTGTCGAGTAGATGCAAATAATCTTCAGGTTTAAAAAGAACACTTTTTAAATTTTGGATATTTTTTTTATAAAAAGAGAAAACCTTTGATATCATATTAAATAATCGAGAGTATCATAAAATTTATAGTTATTCAACTTTATCAATATTATTAACGGATTTTTTGATCTTTAATAAGTGCAATTTCAAGTCTTGAATTACTATCTTAATTACATGATGAAATCAATAGATTTGAGCATGCTATTTTTTCTTTACGCCCATAAAGGATTTTTGATCACTTATAAAATTTATACAGTTAATTTTTTGTATATCATTGTTTCGAACACATAATTTATAGAGAGACTACATCTTTTGTAATTTCGTTATTATGCACACCAAATACCATTGAACTAAAATAATCATAAATCGTATACCCATAATTATTATTATAATTATATGAACCTTTTTTGAGGTTGTACTATCAAGTAGCGCATTTATGTAAGATATGAAGAATCTTGGAGGTAAATAGGGCCGAAATAGATAGGGATATTTTGGGAGAGGGTTACTTTTTCCGAGAGTATCAATCTTTTTCGCCCATCTTTTATGAAACAAGGTTTCTTTCACTATATTGTAATCAGTGTGATCAATGATATTAATTAACATACATACTTCAGCAGGGTATTGAACATTAATAGAATTTTCATTCTTTTTTAAGAAATCTAATAAAAAAGGAGTTAATTCCTTCCTAAACAAGGAATATGTAAGGGTTCCTTTACCCCATGATTCATTAAAAAATAGAAATTTCGCTAACCTGAAATACTTATTTCGATTTGAATATATTGCAGGTTTTGTATTATCATAAATTACCTGATCATATGAATCAATAGTATTAAAATTAGAAAATGCCATTGAACAGGAATTTTGGTTTATCAAAGGGGAAAGACATTTTTCTATAAATGAATTATCCCAAAGATCATCATCCGATGCCAACATAAAGTAATCACCGGAAGATTTCTCTAATACAAATTTAAAATTAAACGCCATTCCATAATTCTCTTTCTGCCGAAAGTATTGAATCCGGTTATCCCGTGCCATAAACTCCCGAACTATTTCTTCTGTCTCCTGAGTTCGAGAACAATTATCCGAAACGATGATCTCAAGGTTCTTATATGTCTGTTCAGTGATACATTCCAATGTTCTCCGTAGACCCTCCGGTCGGTTATAGGTGGGAATCCCAATTGAAACCAATGGCATTACTTTATGAACTTCTAACAATCCCATGCACTAACTCACTTTTACGTCGTCTCTCTTCCTGGGCCAAGCGCATGCTGTAGGGGCAAGGTTAACCTCATGTGGTCCAACTATATACGTACCAGGTTTTCATTCTACTGCGTTTCGAGCTGTAAATATCCTTACTTGTTAGATGCGGAAAGAAGGGGGAAAAAGAAAGGACAACATCCATTGCCTACTTCTTCAAATACCCAGAAACCGCCTATTTGGTACACCCAAGTGATGGATTAAAAATAAATAGCTCATCTTGTAACCGTTTTTCTCTTCGTCAGATCAACTAAAGAAAATCTTGTAATATCACCACAGTGTTATTTATCCTTCCTAACTGTGTGTAGTCCAAGGCTGCCTGCTACTCGTATGTATTTTACAGGTCACTCTAGTATTCTGAAATGTAACATCACCCAATATTCGACCATGATCATTATTCATCTGTGATCCGAAGGTTCATGGTATACGTATTAATTATCCTCACGAAAGAAGAACGACTAATTTATCCTTTTTAAATATCCATCCGGAGCAACAGTTAATAATATTTTTTCTTCAATTTTTTTATCTATTTGAAATTTGGTGTTCTCTTTTAAAAATTCCCAGACTGCCGTTTTTGGATTATTACCTTTATCCCAAGGTCTATCTGGGAATGAGCCTTTAGGTAGATCCTCAATAGCTGTATCAAAAACGACGCAATAACTTCCGAGAGTAACTAACGGTGAATATAACTCCAATTCTCGTAATACATGCTGATGTGTATGATTAGAATCAAGGGAAACCAATATTCTTCTGCAACCCTGGGCCATTTGAATGACTTTGTCAACGATTTCCTGACTAGTACTATCACCCTCTAACAACACGATTCGTTTATACATTGGATGTTTTTCAATTGCCTCACGGTTATGGGGTCTAATATCAATATCTATCCCTATGACTATGCCTTCTTCCCCAATTAATTCAAGCATTGAAGCCGAAAAAATAAGGGACCCCCCATGTGCAATACCGGTTTCAATTATTAAATCAGGCTTAATATTCCAGATAATCTCTTGCATTGCCATTATATCTTGAGGTATTTGAATTATCGGACGACCAAGCCATGTAAAATCGTATCCATACTTATTCTCGCTTATTGTCCTAAAATAATCTCGAGAAACTTCTAGTAAAGTTGGATCCATAATATTCGTTGAATTATTTTTTTTAAAACCATTTAGTTATACTTGTATAATTGGGCACTTTATATTTTTATCTCGAAGAATCTTTCTCATTTCTATGACGTAAGAACCAGTTGGGATAATGATTACACTATAATTTGAAATCTTATCAAAAATTTTTAAGGGTAATATCTTTTTACCCATAATGGTATGTTTTTGTTTGCTCTCATCTTTATCAATGATCCCAATGATATTACATGCTTGTAATTCACTCATTCCAAGAATTAACCCCATATAACTTGAAAATCCCCATATATATGTGGGTAGTTGGTTTTGCATAAGTTCTTGAATATCCTTGGAATTAGCAGAGTAAGACATTAAAACATTTGTAACTGTATCAGAAAGGGTAAAATCGGGTATTTTCTGCTGTTTTAATCCCTTTTTTATTACAATATAAATACATTCTCCTTTCCCAAACCCACCTTTTATAAATGTAGTTCCCTTGAGGATCAAATCAAATCCATTATTTTTTGCTAAATTCGTGAGGTGATGATAATCAAAATGGTTGATATGTTCATGAGAGAAATCAAATAATGGATAATTATTAAAGGATGGATAATTTTTAGCATTTGGGACTTCAAGATAAACGATGCCTTCTTCCCCTAAATTTTGACTAATATATTGCAATGCTAAATTTAAGTCAAAAATATGTTCCAATACATTTGAGGCTATAATAACATCAAATTTTGTGGAAAAAAGAGAAATCTGTTGAAAAGAACCTTGAATCGTATTAATTCCATAATTATGGTTCAAGTAATCGACAAATTGAGGAAGCAATTCTAATGCATAGAGATTAGTATATCCTTGGTTTTTTAGATTAATTAATAATCCACCTTTTCCACAACCAATATCTAGGATTTTGGATGTGCTTGGTTTATACGATTGAATCAGTTGGGTAATTATTTCATATCGTATCAATTCTTCTGGAATGATGGATCCACTTCCAATGCAATTCCCGGTGAAATTATATTCTTTTTGTGCATAATATCTTTCGTAATCCTCTTCTTTTGAATCGGTATCGTTAAAGAGAAAACCACAACTAACACAAGCTACTAAATTATTATTTCCATGAATTGGGCAATCATCAAACTGAATATAATTTAATGGGATTATCAATTTTACATCATTGCTTTCACAGATTGGACACTTTCTAAAGGAATTCATATTAATATCACATACCAAATTCATTCACTATTTATTTTGGGACTTGTACCTGCTATTAATATATTTCCATCGGAAGGTAGTTTCTTCTCTAATGAAGAATTTGGAGGTAATTAATAGAATTTTGTTACTCATTGTGATCTATTAAAGGTTCATCAAAAACGGTTTGATAATATCTGTGATATCCTCTCTCCATACATTTTTTACATTTTATACTTTTTCTCCGAATAGATTCTATCTCTGATGCTGAAATCTTCATAAAATTTTCAGCAACAATTCCTTCTGAATAACAATTACAAAAAGCTACACTTAAATCAGAGGATATTCTCATTATTGAATAATATTCACATGGAAATGATTTGGATTCTAGTGCCAGTTCATGCGTTTTTTCGACACTATTCACTATCATCTGTTGTGCTGTTTTTATTTCATTGGGAACTTCTTTTCCTCGTAATATGTTATCTACCATCTCCAATGATAATATATTTGCATGAATTGGTCTGCATACAAAATTTAATTTCTCACACAAAATTCGAAACTTATAATAGTCCTGTATTCTATTCTTGTATAATAAGAAAAAAATTTCAATTGTTGTAGATAATTGATGTTTATCTTTAAGTTCTTTAAGTTTTAACAAATTTGAGTATAATGTTGTCCATTTTCCCCCTTGGTGTGTAATCTCATAATTATCTCCCCACCCTGAAACTGAGATCCGAATCCATGTAGGCTCCGCAAGAATAGTTTTTGTAATATCCCCTGATATTGCTAAATTTGTAGAAATACCACATCCAATATTATTTTCATTACAAATGCGGATAAATTTATCAATATCTGGGTTTAAGAGTGGTTCACCTAAACCAAATAAATCGATTGTTCCAACAAAGGGATCCTCTGCTAATATCTTTTTTAACAGTTGTCCAAATGTTTTTACAGACATATTACATGGTTTACGCAAACTCTTTGTAATCCCAAACGAGCAAGAAATACAGGATAAATTACAATAATTTGTTGGTTGAATTAGGTACTCAAATTTTTGAATAGTAGAAAGATTATAAAAGTCTTCCCCCTCAATTAAACCTGCATTTTTGCAAATTTGGGTTATTTCAGGACCGAAAGAACGGGTAGTGATTATTATAAACGATTTATGCTTTTCATATTGAGAATTAAAAAAGACATCTGGTGTATAGCACCGTTCATGATAAATATCCTCATTAACCAAAGGTGAACTATCGATATACCCTACAAATTTTAAATTATTTCTTACTAATACCTTTTTAATTCCCAATCCTGCATTTCGTGCTCCCCAAAGATAGATGTTTTTATCTTTAAGCTGTTGAAAGGCTTCTGAAAATTTTATAGTATCATGATTTTGATTATTTATCATTAAAATCCCGGCTTTAATTTATGATATTATTAATTCGTTTCGCTCGTTCGCTATAATATTTCATACTGTTAAATTTTTCCCGATACTTAATAAGGTCCTCTATACTCATAGCATAAGGTTTGATATAAAATTCATTGTGATTATCCGCATTAAATTGAATATCCCCTTTCCAAAAGTCATTTGAGGAATATGTAGAAATTAGGCATCCCCCGGTTTCAGCACGAAAATATAGGTCTGTTTCAGGAAATGGAATTAAATTTGCTACATAGTTCATATCCAGTTTGAGTTCTTTCATTAATTGAATTGTGTCCTCTAATGTAGATGTGGTTTCTTCCGGAAATCCCATAATAAATAAACCAAATGTGAATATATCATACTTTTTACATAGTTTTGAGGCCTCCTGAATATTCTTGCGTGACACTTTTTTTCCAATAACATGTTCACGAATGTAATCATTTCCATGCTCTATAGGTAGTTTTACCATTACACAACCTGCTTTAGATAAAGCTTCAACGACTTCTTCTTGTATATTTCCAAGATATATCCCGTTGGTAAGAGAAAACTGAATATCCAGGCCTCTATTTAAAATTTCCTGACAAATATTAAGGACATGATTCCTATTCACAGTTAAATTATCATCAATAAATTCAAAATATCGTTGTCGGTAACGATTATACAATAATTCTATCTCATCAACAACTAATTTAGGGCTTCGTAATCGTAATTTACCTCCCATAAATTTTTTTACCGAACAAAAAGAGCATGAAAAGGGACAGCCTCTAGAAGATAAAATGGGAACGACAAGGTTAATGTTTTGATTTTTCGGATTCCAATATGATGAATGATCGGAATAATAATTCTCCAACTGAATTAAATTCCATAATGGAATTCCATAATCATCAAGATTTAACGAGAAAAAATTCCGAGAATTTATTATTATTTTGGATCTTTCTCTTAAAGCCAAGGCATCAATCTTCTTAATATTATCAATATCATTTACCTGCAGAGATGATGCTAATTCAGCCATTGTTTCCTCACCTTCTCCAAGACAGATATAAGATATTTCAGGGCAATTATTCAAGATATCGTAGGCAAAATATGTTGGGTGTAACCCTCCGGTAGAGATCGGGATTTCTGGGTATGTGTTATACAGGATTTTTGCAGTCTCCCGAACCCATAAAAATTTCATGGAATCAAAACAATTCAACCCTATGAGTCCCGGCCTTTTGAGATGAATCTCTTTTTCAATTACATCAGCAAAAAACTCCGGTGGTGAAATATTATCGGGGATATGCAGTATTGAAAAATCAATGATGATTGGGTTATGCCCTTTTTTTTGTAAATATGATGCAATATATAATATCCCCACTGGAATGGTTTCTTTATTATTTCGAACCTCCTGGGTCCTGGGAAAAGAAACAAGAATTACATTCATAAATTATTTTTTCCCTTACAAATTGAATTAGTTAAATCACACAAAGTTTTCAGTTGCATATCATCAGGAAAAAAGGAGAAATAATGAAAAACACTCCCCTTTGATGGACTACAAAAAATCGGAGACATAGACTCTGTAATACCTAAAGTATGAATATCTCTATTATTTGGAAGTGATAATAAATTAGAATAGAGATGGGATATTTTTGTTTCACCTAATGATAATAAAAATAATTTACATCCCATATTAGGGTGGTTTATAGGATTATTATTTGAATCTTTAAGAACATGGTTTTTTTGAGGTATTTTTAATAATTCGCGATATATCTTATGCCAGCGATTCCGAGTTTTTTTAATACTCATCTTATGAATAACTTGATCTATGGCATATTCTGCCATTTTTTGCCTGATATTTGGATTATAGTAAAGGAATTCAATAGCCTTTTGATATTCCTCAATGGTGGATGCAACAATACCTGATTTATATTGTTCAACAATAAATCGTTCAGGGCCATTATCAAGAACCACAGGGACAACTCCACATGCCATTGCTTCTATAAGAACTTGCTCACCCGTTCCATAATTTTCTTTGCACAAGGGGTAACCAAATACATCAAGTTTTGACAAAATTGGTTTAATATTTTTTAGGGGTCCTGTAAAATCAAATATATTCAGGTACCCTTTATCATCTGCTTCTTTTTGCAGATGATTATGGTCATCTCCCCCGCAAACAATAAATTTTTTATCTGGAATTTGAATAGAATAACATATTTCTAAAAAATCGCGATGCATTTTTGAATAAGAAACAGTTCCAATATATCCGATATTAAAAAATGAATGATCTAAATGATGAACTCCTTCAACATGTTCATATCCTGCGGTTTCAAAAACAAGTTTTAAGTTTTTTTCTCTCCACTCTACAGTTTGTCTTTTGATGGCATCTGAGGATAAACTATATTCTGTAGATATTACAAAAAAGTCTGGATAAAGTAAAACCTGATCTGTGAAAATGTTTGGTGGATGATGACCATTTACATGAGACCATATCACAGCTCTAAATTGGGGAAAAGAATCGATAGATAAAAATCGATATAGTAATGGATGATTCCAGAAATGAATATGCACAATATCAGTTTCTTTTATTTTGCTTTCTAACAACTGATAATCGGTAATCCCATTCTCAAATAATTCGATTCCAAATTTTTTAGACCATTCTTTTGTATCGTTGTTTGCATAATCAAGGCAGATTAATTGATGAAAAAAATCTTCTTGTTCATGAGATGATCCAATAAAATTACGTAGAACACGCCCAACACCTCCTCCCATGTGAGGAACAATATGTAATATTTTGTACATTTTAGTTATCCTTTATTACCGTGGCCCATTTGATGAATTGTTGGAGAAACAAGATTTGGGTAATATTAATCTACAAAATGGTCTTGAATTTAGAAATATTATTTGATTATTATCAATCCAATCATTTTTTTTCCCTCAAGAAATTCTCATCATTTTTCAATAGAAGATTATGTATTTTTTTCCCCTCCCCCCAAAAAGCCATTGGTTCATATTCTTGGTAAGGAAAATAACCTAGATTTAGGTTTAATCCAGATCCATGTGAGAGAATATATTCCTCCACTAATCGTCGAATGGAAATTGGATTCCCACTACAACAATTTATCACTCCATTACATTCTGGATGTTCTGCAACCAATGCAATTCGGTGGGCTACTTCCTCCACGGGAAGATAATCGCGTAGTTGCTCACCACCTGACATATTAAATATGTCATCTTTATGATCTAATGCTGAATTAAGCTGAGCAAAAAGGCTATTTGGATTTTGGCCAGTTCCGTAAGTGTAAAAGAGACGGACCCATTGAAGTGTGAAGGAAATATTTTGTTGATATATTTGTAAAAATTTACGTAGTGTGTCTTTCGCTATCCCATACGAAGTAATAGGTTCAGTATGGGTTTCTTCAGATAACTTTCCATATTGCATACCATATTCCAAACATGTTCCAGCAACTAAGACCTGTTTTACTCCAGATTTTACCATCTTTATAATAAAATGGTAACTCGCAGGAAGATTTTCCTCATAATGGAACATTGCATGATAATTCGGAAGACCAGCCCAGGCCAAATGAATCAAGATTTCTGGTTCTCCGAACAACTCTCTTATATTTAAGTTTGGATCTTGCATATCAGCAATAACAAATTTAACCTTCCCCCACCAAGAAAGTAGTTCTGCCTTTTTCTGATGACGCGAAAAAGCGATGACGTTATGCCCTTTATTATGGAGTTCATTAACGACATGATGGCCAATAAACCCTGTGGCTCCAGTAACCAATATAGTTTTCTTTTTACTCATTATTTGAGCCCATTTTTATCCACAATGATTTCCAATTAACGTCCGATTAATTACTCCAATAATTGTCGTCGCTCTCTCATCTTAATATTGTGATAGAGGGGATTGGGGCGACTAAAATTCCACCCCATTCTGATATATATTTCAAGTTAGAAGAAATTTCGCTGGAGATATTCCAGGGAAATACTATCACAACATCCGGTTTATCCTCTTTAATCCTATTAGGATGATATATTGGAATATGTGATCCAGGAAGAAAAAAACCCTGTTTATGTGGCGAAGCATCAACTACATATCTGATAAGATTGGTTCCTTTAATACCGCAGGCATTAAGTAATGTATTTCCTTTCGCAGCAGCTCCATATCCTATTACTAATTTCCCGTCTTGTTTTTTTTCAAGCAGAAAACTCATAAACTTTTCCGTAATTTCTTCGACTTTCTTTTGAAAATCAATATATCGTTCAGAAGTATTTAAACCATACTTTTTTTCTTCAGCAATACAATCAGTAACAGTTTTATTGCATGGATATCTTTTTGATTCTGCATGACATGCATAAATTCTCAATGATCCACCATGAGTGGGTAATCTTTCAATATCATAGATTCGAAGACGATGTCGGGAGAAGAGTTCTAGTACTGTCATCAATGAAAGATAAGAATAATGTTCATGGTAGATAGTATCAAATTGGACTTTCCTCAATAACTCCAAAATGTGTGGAAATTCCATTGTGATGGTTCCTTCTGGTGATAAAATCAATTTAAGACTCTCAACAAACCCGTTGATGTCAGGTACGTGAGCAAGAACGTTATTACCGATAACCAAATCTTGAGTACCATTTTTATCAATAATTTCTTGAGCAACCCGAATCGAAAAAAAATCCCGAATCGTTTCAATACCTCGCTCCTCTGCAGATTCAGCCGGCCCTGTCGCTGGATCTACTCCGATACAGGGAATACCATTCTCCACAAAAAATTGAAGCAGATACCCATCATTAGATGCTATCTCAAGTACCTTTGACTTTTGATGAAGCCCCAAACGAGGAATGATCATAGAGACGTATTCATATGCGTGATTTACCCAGGATATTGAATATGAGCTGAAATAACGGTAATCCCTTGAGAATATATCTATTGCTTGCTTATATTGATCAATCTGCATCAACCAACATGACTCACAAACCAGAACTCTTAACGGATAGTAGATCTCAGGTAAGTTGAGCTCTTTTGAGGATAAGTAACCATTCGAAGGAGGAGCATGATTGAGATCGCAGACAATACGCGAAATTGGGGAACCACACAACCTGCAATTCATAAAATTACCCCCAAAAAGTCGCTGTTAATATACTGGTGATTTAGATCCCGCTCTGAAATTTCTCCAATTTGAATCGGCCACTTAATTGCAATTTTTGGATCCATAACTGAAAGGCCGTCCTCACATTCTGGTGAATAATAATTGGTATGAAAATATAGGAGCTCTGAATTGCTTGATAAAACTTGGAACCCATGAGCACACCCCTCAGGAATGACAATCATTTTGTGTTCCTCTTCTGATAGAATAACCCCAAACCACTTCAAAAATGTTGGCGAGTTCGTCCTGATATCGACCACTACGTCAAATACCTTTCCCCTGATGCACTGAATTAGCTTCATCTCAGCTTTTGGAGGATACTGAAAATGCAGACCGCGTATAGTACCAGATGTTCGGGTATAAGAGTGGTTAATCTGAGCAATATGACGGTTACCCATAATCTTTACAAGTTCTTCTGCACAATAAAGACGTGAAAACCATCCCCGTTCATCTGATATGCGTTGTAATTCTACAATAAAAACGCCGGAAATTGATGTCTCTATAAAGATCATTTAACCAGATCCATGTATTCAATAATATCCTGAATTGATCTGGAAGAAACCAGATTACCGTTGTAGAGATAATCGTAATACCAATTCGCTGTCTTCTCAATTGCTTGTTGGTTTTTCCAGAGTGGTGACCATCCTAAAATATCGCGACTTTTTTCAACAGAAAGGTTAAGTACAGGTGTTTCATGAAAATCAGATGACTTCACAACAGGTTTTGCACACTTCTCAGGCCAAGCCCCAATAAATCGATCTATTAATTCCTGAACTGTCAGACAATCATTGCTATCAGGACCAAAATTGAATGCCGAACAGAATGTCTCCTCCCTTGTTGTTAGAAGTGTACTAGCTAGGAGCAGATATCCATACAATGGTTCAAGAACATGTTGCCATGGTCTGATAGCTTGTGGATTTCGTAGAATTATCGGTTCTTTTGCAACAATGGAACGAAACATATCCGGGATAATTCGGTCAGATGCAAAATCACCACCTCCAATGACATTTCCTGCACGGACAGTTGCAAGAGCAATTTGGTGTTCATTCAGTTTTTCAGGAGTAAAATATGAACATCTATAAGATTCGCAGATGATCTCAACTGCTGCCTTACTGGCACTATATGGATCTGACCCCCCTAGTCGGTCACTTTCCTGAAAGCAGGAAGTTCTCCCTTCAACCGCATAGCACTTATCACTGGTTACAATGATTACTATGACTGGTTGCCCATTTTCTCTAATCGCCTCAAGTAGAGCGATAGTTCCCATAATATTCACATCATGGGTTTCTCTTGGATTAAGATACCCATAGGTGACTAAAGGCTGAGCGGCAAAATGAAAGATTACATCCGGACGAAATTCCATAAGAACTTTCTTAAGAATATCCCGATCTCTGATATCTGCCAATAGTTCATCATGTAAGTATTCCTTAATTCCAACTATATTATAATGGGATTCAGCAGCTGCAGGTAAGGAATATCCATATACATGTGAACCGATGAGGGAAAGCCATAGAGTAAGCCATGATCCTTTAAAACCGGTATGTCCGGTAATAAAAGTTTTTTTCCCGGTAAATATATCAATAGGAGAGGTCACTGGGGGGGCACCTTCCAGAATGCCTTATTTTCTGCCCAAAGGTGATTTAAATATTGAACATCACGAAGTGTATCCATACATGCCCATTTTCCTGAGTGCCGATATATCATCAATTCTCCCTTTTCAGCAAGTAACTCTAATAATCCTGTCTCAAAATCACATAAATCATCCAAAGTTAGATAATCGAAGATTTTCCGATTACAAATATAATATCCTCCGTTGACATAATGAGTTGATACCTCAGGTTTTTCCTTGAATTTCACAATCTGATCCCCTATTATTTTCATCTCGCCGAACTGGGAAGCTGGAGAGACCCCGGTCAGAGTTACCATCTTTCCATGAGACTGATGGAAAGTAATTAACTGATCGAGATTGAGATCTGATAAGCCGTCTCCATAGGTCATAAGAAAGAGGTCATCATGTACGAACTTTTCAATTCTTTTAATACGGGCACCTTTCAAACTTAATTCTCCGGTATCAACGAGAGTAACCTTCCAACCGGCAACCTCATCATGACGGGGATAAAAGGTCATCTTACTCTCTGCTCCGAATTCTATGGAGACATCGGAGTTCATAAGTTCATAATGATAGAAATACTCTTTTATCTGATCCCCCTTATAACCCAATGCTAAAATAAATTCCTGATGTCCGAATCGGGAGTATAACTGCATGATATGCCAGAGAATTGGTCTACCTCCAATAGGAACCATCGGTTTTGGACGAAATTCGGTTTCTTCTTTAAGACGGGTCCCCAGACCACCACAGAGTATTACGACCTGCATCAGGTTTTTGCTCCTAAAAATAATGTTCCCCGGGAAGATATGCTATTTCGGGTATGATATTTAGTTTTTATTCGCCCGTTTCAATAAAAGTATCTCGATCAGCGACTCGAGATACAACAACAACCATCACATAACAATGACATATTGTGAGTCTGTCGATGTAATCACAACCACTAATATTATGTTTGTCATTTTATGAATATACCTTCTTCATAACTCGTCAAATAATTTGTCTTCCCTCAATCCCGATCAGCGGTTCGGGCTTACCGGGTCTCTTCTGGAAGATGGCATAATATCCACCCTCAAGGATTATTGCTGTTATCCTATTTGATCCACATTCCATTCTAAAGATGGTCTGATAACTCCCGGTATCACACCGCCGTATCCTGATATTCGTGAAGGAACACCCTCAATGGGATCTGTTATATTAAACATAAGAGCATGTTTTTCCCAAAAACTAACCCTCATCCCAGTATGAATAAAGGTGAGAGCAAGATGGACTGAATACAACCCATCGTTCATAAAATTAGCAGGGATCTCACACTTTGCAATATATTCACCGGATTTACATGATTGATCATAATTCCATGAGGGACTCGTGATAAATGCACATTGTCCCTGACTATCATATATATGAAAATTTGGGGAAGGGATTTTTGGAACATCGTTGAGTATTTTATATTGCATACAAATAAAGAATGATTTATTAATTGAAATTTCAAAAACCTGCTCTCCCGAACGGTTTTCTATCCATGCTGCGCACAAGGTTCCTTGATGATCTCCTGGAGGGTTATCTACATGTGAATAATCAATAGTGGCAGGATTAACACAATTATTACCCATCTGATATGAAGCAATGACATCACTAGTATGTCCGATAAGTTTTATTTTTCCCGAATCTAACAATATGCACTCATTGCATAGAGAAGATATCATAGGCATATTATGGCTTACGAATAAAACTGTCCTCCCACCTTTAGATATCTCTTGCATCTTTCCCAAACACTTTTTCTGGAAATCTGCATCCCCAACCGCTAAAACCTCATCAACCACTAAAATCTCCGGCTCCATATGGGCTGCTACAGCAAATGCAAGACGGACATACATGCCACTTGAATAACGCTTAACTGGGGTATCAATAAATTTATCTACTCCGGAAAATGAAACGATTTCATCAAATTTTGAATTTATTTCATTTTTCGTCATTCCTAATATTGCACCATTTAAAAAAATATTCTCTCTGCCGGTCAGTTCAGGATGAAACCCAGTTCCTACCTCTAATAAACTTGCGATACGTCCTTTCACATTTATTTTACCGGATGTAGGTGCTGTCACTCGTGATAATATTTTTAATAATGTAGACTTTCCAGCACCATTACGTCCGATGATGCCAAGAATATCTCCTTTCCTGACTTCAAATGAAATATCTTTAAGTGCCCAAAATTGTTCATTTGAACCGGTTTTAAATCCTAATAACTCAGAATTCACTTTTGTATTAGGGTCATCCCTCCCAAGAAATCTTGCCCATTTGCTTTGGAGGTCTTTTGATAATAATCCATGACTTATTACCCCAAGGCGATACTGCTTAGAAAGATTCTTTATCTGGATCACTACATCATTCATATTTCTTCCCTCATGACTACACAGTATCCATGAAGGTCTTTTCGACCTTGTTGAAAAGTAGTATTCCAAAGATCAGAATGATCACTGTCATGATAATACTCATTTCCCATACCCAAGGTCGTATTGCTCCACTCCCGAGAAAAGCATATCTGAATACCTCAACAATTGCAGTCATTGGGTTTAATGCAAAGATCCATTGCCATTTCTCCGGGATCTGTGAAAGTGGATAGACTATTGGGGTTGCATACATCCAGAGTTGTACCCCAAATCCCACTGCAAAGATAAGATCTCGATACTTCGTTGTCAGACTGGATATGAGGATGCCCATTCCAAGACCTAATGCTGCCATTTGGATAAGGAGCAGAGGGATAACAATGATCCATAATGTTAACTTAACCGATGATCCAACTAATATATAATAACCTAAGAATATCAGAAACAGACTAAACTGGATAAAAAAAGTCAACAGGTTCGTGATCACCACAGATATGGGTACTACCAACCGGGGAAAATATACTTTGCCAAATATTCCGGCGTTTTCAATAAAGGTATTCGAAGTCTTAGTCATACAATTTGCAAAGTATGTCCAAGCAACAATACCTGCCATGTAAAACAGGATTTGTGGTATCCCATCAGTCGGGATTTGTGCAATATTTCCAAATACTACTGTGAATACGATGGTTGTGAATAATGGTTGTAAAAAGAACCAGACTGGTCCGAGTATTGTCTGTTTATAAATTGATACAAAATCTCGTCGGACAAGGAGGAGAATAAGATCCCTATAACGCCAGATTTCAGCAAGATTGATATCAAGCCATCCGGCTCGTGGACGGATCTCTAAAGTCCAATTAGTGTCTGTTATCTTATTCATTGAAATCAGATACTCAAAATTATGAATTGATTAGAAACAATCCTATCTATTAAAGGAAATAAAATACTTATACCTTACATCCCGCACCATTGATGTAAGAACTAATATTTCTTATTTGCATAACTGTGATGATACAATAAGCATAAATGAAAATGAAATCTCAAAAATTCATAGAGATTTTTTCCATGGGTGAGGATTATTAGTTATACCTCCAGTTCCGCTAATAAATGGCGAATTTCCTCTTTTGATAGCAATGGCAAATCTCTTGATGAATATATTCCTTCTGATAATTCTCTGAATCCTGCAGGAATATTAGGCTTTATAGTTTTATTCCCATATGGTCTTTCCTTTGGCAAAATTAGGTACATGCTATCACTTTCATATGCAGCGATGGTTTCATCTGTAGTCATGAGTACTTCATCGATTTTTTCACCACCCCTCAATCCTATGATTTGTGTTTCAATATCATTTGGAGTATATCCGTAATGTGATGCAAACATTTCCTTCATTACCTCTCCAAGGTCCTGTATCCTAATTACCGGCATTTTAAGGATAAATATTTCTTTTCCCTCAGCAAGTATTCCTGCTATAAGTATGAGTTTTGCAGCAGATGGGATATCCATTATAAATCGTCTCATATCTGGATGTGTGATGGAAATGGGACCCCCCTTTCTTATTTGTTTTAGAAATGTCGGGATAACCGATCCACGGGAATTAAGGACATTACCAAATCTAACACAGGAAAAGGCGGTTTTCTTATGTCCTCGATAAGAATTCGCAGAAATAGTGAGACGTTCTGCAAGAAGTTTGGTTGCACCCATTACATTCGAAGGGTTTACTGCTTTATCTGTACTAACAGTAATAATTTTTCCGACTCCCTGAATCAGGCCTGCTTCGAGAACGTTTTGTGTTCCGAGCACATTGGTCTTAATCGCGTCAAAGGGGTTAAATTCACAAATTGGCACATGTTTAAGAGCTGCTGCATGGAAGACGATATCAACATGTTCCATTGCCATAACTAACCTTGCTTTATCTCTGATATCACCAATGAGTGGTCTCAATTTTTGTGAGTTAAGATCCTGTTCAAGATCAAAGAGAGCTGTCTCATTATTATCAAAAACACGGATAAATTCCGGATCAAGTTGAATGATCTCCCTAACCAGAACAGATCCAATGGATCCCACCCCGCCGGTTATCAATACCCTTTTTCCTTGGTAAAAATCTTTGAGATTCATTGATTTTCCTGATAAAACTCTCCCACTGCTTCAACAACTGTCCTTAAGTCTTCATCAGACATTCCAGGATATATGGGCAGACTTACAATATTTTCAGCCACTGTTTCAGTAATGGGAAGCGATATCTCATATCCGAGTTTTTTCTTATAATAATGAGTAAGATGAACCGGTGGGAAATATATCTTGCTCATTATGCCCTTTGAGGTCAGAAATTCCATAAGTCTGTTTCTATCTAATAATCGGACTGAAAATAATTGATATACATGATCATACCCGTATGGGGATAGCATAGGCGATGCTTTAGGCGCATATTTTTTAAGAAGAGTGACATATTTTTCAGCAATCTTTTTTCTCATTTGGATCATTGTATCAACTTTCTGAAGTTGAGTTAACCCAAGTGAAGCAGCTATATTTGAAAGCCTGAAATTATATCCTAAGGTGATATAATCCATTGGTTCCTGGGATGAAAAATAATCCGATGTCTCAAGTCGTCCATGGGATCTGATAAGTTTCATCTTTTCATAGAGTTTCCGTGAGTCGGTTACAATTGCTCCTCCCTCTCCTGTAGTGATTATTTTATTCTGGCAGAATGAGAGCATGGCTGAATCTCCAAATGTTCCAACTTTCACTCCTTTTATTTTTGCGCCAAAGGATTCTGCAGCATCTTCAATCAGAATCAGGTTATGATCATCTGCAATTTCCCGCAATTCATGTATCATGCAGGGGCATCCACCATAATGCACTGGAATGATTGCCTTTGTTTTCGGAGTGATGTGTTCAAGGACACTTTCAGGGCTCAGACCAAGGGTTTTCTCTTCGATATCAGCAAATACCGGTTTCGCCCCGACAAACAATGGAGCGTTTGCTGTCGCGATGAAAGTAAATGACGGAACAATAACCTCATCACTCTTTCCGACCTCATAGGCAAGTAGCGAAGCATGAAGTGCTGAAGTTCCAGAGTTGAAAGTCAGACAGTATTTTGTTCCGATATTTTCTGAAAGATCATGTTCAAAATGGGTAACTTCTGATCCAACTGCCCAATTCATCCCAGAAGAAAGAGTAGTCGTTATTGCATTGAGATCATTTTGATCCCAATACATCTTAAAAAGTGGTATATTCCAAGTCATATTGTGGTATTAACTTCATTTTTAGATATTTTCCGAATAACCTTTGCTGGTACACCATAAGCAATCACTCCTTGAGGAACATTAGCATTCACAAAACTGAAGGCCCCAATTATAGATCCTTCACCTATAGTTACTCCTGGCATTATCACCGAATGTGTCCCAATACAACACCTCTTCTTAAGAACAACCTTCCCTTGTTTCTTGTCAATTGTCGAGATAGAATAAATTGAGCAATGAGATCCTATTTGCACTAGTTCTTCTATCTCAACTCCATACTTAGCATTAATGTAGGTAAATGCTCCAATATCGGTTTTGTACCCTAGTTTAAAATTATCAACACATTTAACAATCCAGTGAAATTTTGTTGGTTCGCCATCAATGATCTCTGGATAATTCCAGGTTTCGAATCTTTCATTCATAAGGATATATGTTTAAAATTGGAGCATAAAACTCAGTGAATCAAACCTATTATTTGAGGTCACTCCATTCTAACCATTCATCAGCTTCAAAATCACGATTAACTTGCCTACCGATAACATATCGGAATTCATCCGGATGTATTCCGGTACCTGGTCTTTTGTAATCAATATCCCCAAAACTTATAACTTCTCCTTCCTTCATTGGTTGTCGAATAACGATTCTTCGTCGGAATTTTTTCCTCTTCTCCTCTTCTTCATCGGTTACCGTTCTGACTGCCGACCCAATAGATGTAAAAACATTACAACCTTCACGTACTATTATTTCCATCTCATTTGGATTTGCAGATATCGCGTGATCCCAACCATCCATTTCTTTATCTAATGTAAAATGTTTTTCAATGATACATGCTCCAATGGCAATGGCAGCAAGGGGGATCGCAGTACCAAGGGTGTGATCACTAAACCCTACAGGAAGGTCGAATGCCATTTGTAACATAGGGATATTTTTTAGATGGATGGTATTGTAGGCTGGAGGATATATAGAAACACAGTGTAACAGAGCTATTGGCCCGGATCCATTCTTCTTCAGTGTATTCACCGCTCGTTCAATCTCTCCAAGAGTGGCCATACCGGTAGATAGAATTACTGGCTTTCCTTTCCCCCCGATATATTCAAGTAAAGGAATATGATTGATATCCATGGATGCAATTTTAAATGCCGGTATAGCTAATGACTCAAGGAGATCAACTTCTTCTTTTGAGAAACAACTGGAAAGAAAAGTCATGCCCTTTTCTTTACAGTAATGCAATATCTCCTTATGTTGCTGTGGAGTAAACTGGTATCGCTCCACCATCTCCAACAAAGAGCCAAAATGCTTTTTTTTATCTGCATACTGGGTGTTTCGGCTGTATTCTGTTAGGGATATTAATGAACCTGCAGACCATGATTGAAATTTTACTGCATCAACTCCTGATAACACCGCTGCATCAATCATTTGTCTACACAGATTCATATCTCCATTATGGTTTGATCCTATCTCAGCGATAATATAGGGTTTTTCACCAGAACCAATGGGCCGATTATTAATTATCAGTTTTTCCATATGTTATCGAGATGTGGGTGGGCTACCATATCCCACCATATGTGTTCAGATGGTAATTCATTTAATTTTTGAATATAAAGGAGTAGTTTATCCTGATCCTGTTTCATGATACTTAAAAATGTTCGAATTTTATCCTCTTGTTCTTCCAACTGGGTTTTATGTTGAGAAGGGATATGTGATAATGAACTGATAACAAGAAGATAATGGTTGAGAGCCATTTCTGCCGCTTTTAGAATATATTCCTGTGTAAAAGGCGGAATTATTCTGGCAGTGTTCATACCATACTGTCGGTATTTCATCCGCGGAATGATATCAAACGAGAACCGAGCCCCCCGAATCCATGCAGATGTTGCAAGAAACCAGTCTACAAGAACACAATTATCAGGAATTGGTAAAATTTTTTCTAGAATATTTGTAGTATATATGGTATTTGAAAGTCCAAATACATTATTACATAAAGGGATTTTTGATGCTATTATCGATTCTTTAGGGTATTGGAATATACTACCCAATGGCTTCCCTGCTTCGTTGATAATGGTTAAGGCACACCCTCCAACATCGCATATTTTGAGCATATTACGTGCAGCTTCTACACGATTTGGTTCAAGAATATCATCACTGTCTACGAAAATTATCGCGTCATAATTTTTCATTATCTGTTTAATTGCTCGTTGACGTAATGATGAAGGTGATTCATCTGATTTTCGCTCTATGTATGTAATCCTATCGTTCGAACCAAAATACGGCTTTACTTCATTCTCCTGAATTCTGTCAAGGCCAACCCAGGTGTCAAAATCAAGATCAGACTGATCCCAAAGAGAACTAAAAAAGTCATTCAAAAAGCGTTTTCCTTCAGGATAAATGGTAGTAAATAGTGCAAGAGTTTTCTTGTTCATCAAAGTAATCCATTCCGATTTTTCATGAGCATTTCTGCCATGTTCCAGTCATCTTCAGTGTCGATATCAACTCCATGATCCCAAGCTATCTCCCATCCGGTTTTGTTTTCGCAATGGAATGTCTTTTCGCGTCTTAATGCATCTGCAGAGATCCACCAGATAGCCCCAGTAGGACAAAATAACTCTGGAAGATCCTGACTTCTTTCTTTAACTCTATCCTCAAAAATGGGATGCATCATTTTCCGACTATCTCTTTTCATTGCCCACCATGGATTTTGCCATCCATAATGGGTTATTGAAATTTGAGAATCTGCATCCTCCGTTCTGAATTGTGTAAAACTATTTATTATATCCTCTTCAGTTCTTAAAGGGCAATTTGACATTAATTGGGCAATAAAATTAAATTTCGTTCCTTCAGGATCAATTTGATTTAAGGCATCTAATGTTACTTCTGATACTGGAGTATAATCATCAGCAAGAGAATGAGTACGGATAAACGGAATTTCAGCACCAAATTGTTTTGAGACTTCTGCAATTTCTGGGTCATCCGTCGACACAATTACCTGCCTAAAGAGCCCTGATTTTAGAGCTGCCTGTATGGTGTATACAATGATAGGAAGTCCACAAAAATCGAGGACATTTTTCCGAGGTATTCGTTTTGAACCTCCTCGAGCAGGAATGATTGCAAGACATGAAAAACGATTATTTCCTTTTTGATCCTTATACATAGTTGCACCTTATATTAAAGAAACATTAAAGCATTGGTTTTTTATCCTAATATGAGATTCATATCACATTAAAATACTATTATATCGGCCCTGTTTCAATATTGCTTGTAAATATCGACACCGGTTCATTCTGAGTTGCTGGGCGAACATAGACCCAGTCAGCGGTCATGGTCCCTGC
>NZ_QGMY01000011.1 GCF_003173355.1 Methanospirillum lacunae
ACACCATCAGTATTCCTATGTCGAACCCGTTGCAACATCGCTGTTCACAGTTCGGGCTCCCATTAAACAGCCTCTTACGTTGTGTTCAAAGGGATATATACTTTTGTATATGTCCTCTCGAACTTACATTCGAGCCATTTGCCACGTTCGTGATGAGCGTGGGATAATAAAGTTGCATCATATTCTATATATTATTTTTTATTTCTTCTTCACATAGTAATTCATTAATTATCAACATGATAATCTAGAATTAACAGTCCGTCTGCTCTTGCGGTGAGAAAAAGGAGTTGGTGTGCTGACAGAAGATTTTGATTTTCGGGATAACTCATCTGATTCTGAAGAGATCATTCGTGCAAGACTTCCGAACGAGCGCAATCGGGAGATATTCGCCATTGCCGAATTAATGATGGGTGCAAATCACATCAGGGTGAAGTGCGTGGATGGAGTATCCCGGCTTGGCAGGATTAAAGGAAAGATTAAGAAAAAAGTCTGGATACGTGAGGGTGATATTCTGATAGTAATACCCTGGAATTTTCAGGATGACAAAGCAGATATCATCTATCGGTATACTCGCCCTCAGGTAGAGTGGCTGAAGAAAAATGGCTATTTGTAACCACTTTTTCGTGTAATTTTTTTCTTCCTTACAAATATTACTTCCATCATCCAGTGCAATTTATTTGGTTATAATTAAAAATTATTTAATGTGAGTGTGATTGAAACCTTCCAACTGTAAAAAAACAAATGCGGCACATATCTCTTTTGTAAAACCCATCAAACATATACGAAGTCCATGAATATTGATACACCAACAAAACCCCCTTCTGGTGGTCCTACTAAAGATGAAATTCTTGCAATTTCTCTTTTCAAACTAAATCTGTCTCCTTGTGATATCTTTGCTGATCTTGGCTGTGGTACTGGCAGGATATCGCGGGAAGTAGCACCTCTGGTGAAACAGGTCCTAGCTGTAGATAAGCGGGCTGAAGCTTGCAAATGGACTGAAAAGGAAGCACATGCGAGCGGAATCTCAAATATGTCAGTATTCAATGATGATAATAGAACATTTCTTTCAACGATTGATCATCTGGATAGTGCCTTTGTCGGGGGTTCACAGGGGCTTGAGGAAGTAATAGATGCTCTAGCAAAACTTAAGGTTAGATCTTTGGTGATTAATGCAGTGATGCTTGAAACTGCCAATACTGCAGTCTCTTATCTGAAAAAACATGGCATGTTCAGGGAGATAATTATGGCACAGATCTCGAGAAGTTACTCAATTGGGTCAGGGATAATGTTCAAACCAATAGATCCAGTCTTTATTATCTGTGGAGGTTTCTGATGCTGACAGCAGTCGGACTAGGTCCTGGAGATCCTGAATTACTCACATTATCAGCAGTACGTCACTTAAGAGAGGCTGATCGTGTTTTTGTTCCCGGTGGTATTGCCAGAAATCTGGTGGAACCTTATTGCACCCCGGTTGAATTGTCATTCCCGATGAGTCATGATGAAACAGCGATCTCAAAGCAGATAGAACAAAATGCTGAAATTATTGCTCCTATTGCAGAAACCGGGAATGTAGTCTTTGGAATTATCGGCGACCCAAATATATTTTCCACATTTTCAAGACTCTGTGTTGTCATTAGGGAAAAACATCCAAACATTCAGATCAGTACAGTTCCTGGTGTTAGTTCTATTACAGCGCTTACATCAGTAACTGGCATACCTATCAACGGTGGTTTTTCAGTATCTGATGGAAGTTCTGATTCGGTGCGAATCCAGATGAAAGTCCGGCGTCCGCGTGAAACTGCAGAACGACTGAAAAAACAAGGATATCATCGGTTTGTTCTTGTAGAGCGGATGTATATGGAAGGAATGAAGATCTGGAGAGATGATCTTCCTGATGAAAGCAACTACTTCTCACTTCTGTTTGCGGAGAAGGCTCTATGAATTCAGTATGGTTTGTTGGTGCAGGACCGGGTGATCCTGATCTAATAACAGTAAAAGGAAATAATCTGATTAGTTCAGCTGATCTCCTGATCTATGCAGGCTCTCTCGTAAACCCGGAATTAGTAAGGAGATCCTCCGCATCGGAAAAATATGACAGCAATGGAATGTCACTAGAAGAGATGACTCCTCTAATGGTTCAGGCTGTCCGTGATGGGAAAAAAGTAGTAAGGCTTCATTCAGGAGATCCTGCTCTTTATGGTGCAATAATAGAACAGATGGAACTTCTTAAGAAAGAAGGAATATCTTTCGAGGTCGTCCCTGGTGTTTCATCTCTATTTGGGGCTGCTGCCGCGCTACAGACTCAACTTACCCTACGTGGTGTTTCTGAGTCTGTTATCATCACAAGGCCAGCAGGAAAGACTCTTGAGCACGATCATATTACAGAATATTCGCAGCATCATGAGACGATGGCAATATTTCTCGGATCAGATCGTCTGGCTGAAGTAGTTGCAAAAATATCACATCCACCTGCGACACCAGCTGTGGTCATCTATCATGCTACCTGGCCTGATCAGAAGATTATCAGGGGAACTGTTGGAACCATCGCGCAACAGGCAAAGGATGCTGGTATTTGCCGGTCAGCACTCCTGTTAATTGGTGATGTTTTTGGTGATGAACTTCCCGGACATGTCAGATCTGAATTGTATTCATGACTGGGACTATCGTTACTGCTCTTCCTTACTTTTCAGATCCTGCAAAGCGGATTGCTGAGTCAATCAGTGGAACTTTTGTGCCATATCACGACTCAGTTTTTACTGAAGTTATTGGGTCAGCAGATCGGATTGTAGCTCTGATGGCAACCGGGATTGTGGTGCGAAAGATTGCTCCACTTCTTACTGACAAATGGCGTGATCCAGCCATTGTGGTAATAAGCCCTGATCTGAAGTATGCTATTCCAATATCGGGGGGTCATCATGGTGCAAACGATCTTGCATATGACCTTGAAGAGAAACTAGGTTTTATCCCTGTTATCACAACAGCAACAGAATCAACCGGAAGAGATTCGGCAGAGGGTATTGCCAGGGAGAAATGCCTTCGCATTGTAAACCCTGCTTCAACACGGAGATCGAATGCAGCAGTCCTTGAGGGTATTGCGGGTATTTATTCTGTTGAAGGGCCTGGGATGGTCATCGCTGGAAGTGGCGTTTCATTTCTTGTATCCGATGCCCCTTGCACAGCGGGCATAGGGTGCCGGAAAGGAACACCTTCTCACGAAATAACTGATGCCATTGATACAGCTTTACAATCGGTTTCATTGACGCGGGCTGATGTCAGTATTTATGCAACAAGTACTCTGAAACTTCATGAACAGGGCTTGACTGAAGCAATTCGTGAGATAGGGGGGAATCTGATATTTCTTGATCATGAAACACTGAACAAAGAATCTGTTCATTCAGTATCGGCAGCTGAACGATTTGGTCTTCCTGGTGTTGCTGAACCGGCTGCCCTGGCAGTATCATACAAAAAAGAACTAATTATGGAGAAAAAAGTTTATGGAAATGTCACGGTTGCCTTCGCCCGATAAGTTAGTTACAGGCAGGCTTTATATTGTAGGGATTGGTCCCGGGTCCCCGGAAATGCTAACTCGTCGTGCTGAAAAGGTGATCGCAGAATCAGATGTCGTTATCGGCAATGATTTCTACCTGGATCAGATTTCTCATCTGGTTCAGGGAAAAAATGTCATAAGAAGCAGAATGGGAAAAGAGGTTGATCGAGCAAAGGAGTGTATCAATCTTGCCAAAACCACGAGCGTATCTATGGTGTCCGGTGGCGATCCCGGTGTGTATGGAATGGCAAGCATTGTTCTTGAGGTCCTTGAACATACCGGACTTGCTATTCCTGTAGAGATTGTCCCAGGTATAACTGCCGCAACTGCTGGAGCTGCACGGCTGGGGTCCCCACTATCCGGGGATTTCGCTGTGGTAAGTCTGTCTGATCTCCTCACCCCTCGTGAAGTTATAAAAGCGAGATTATCAGCCCTCTTTTCAGTGAAGATGCCGGTTGTTCTCTATAATCCAAAAAGCAGAACCCGGACTGAACAACTGGGTGAGGCCATTGCCCTTGCATTAGAATATCTCCCCTCTGATACACCTGTAGGCATAGTACGAAATGCGTACCGTGAAGATGAATCAGTTCTCTATACAACCCTCGGAAAAGTCTGGGAAATAGAGGATTTAGTTGATATGCATGCTGTTGTTTTTATTGGTGGAGAGGAGACAAGAATCTGGAAGAGAGGAGAAGATGTCAAAGGAATCATTACACCCCGGGGATATCATCGAAAATACCTATATTGATATTGGCGCTGATACCGAGGAGGGATATGATATATCATCCCGATCCAGGGAGATCGCACGTAATACTATCGGTGATAAGACACCCGAAGACCGAATCAGGCAACGATGTTCCATTGCAGTAGGTGACTTTGCAATGGCTGAACTGATGCGGTTCTGCTATGATCCTGTGTTAGCAGGTCTTACAGCCCTTGCCAAAGGGGTACCCATATTTACTGATATCAGGATGGTAGAGACAGGTATTCAGAAGAAAGGGCATACAAGTCAAGTGCACTGTGTTCTTGATATTCCCGCTGAAACAGAACAGTCTGGTACGATTACCCGGACCTCTGCGGGATTTCTTGCTGCCCGTGATCAACTTGATGGATCTATAATTGTTATTGGTAATGCTCCTTCGGCACTACTGGTTGTATGCGACATGATCAGGGATGGCTGTAAGCCCGCATTGGTAATCGGGACACCGGTCGGTTTTGTAAATGCAGCCGAATCAAAAGAGGTACTCAGAACCATATTGATCCCCTCCATCTCAAATGAAGGAACCCGTGGTGGAACACCCATTGCAGTAGCAGCGTTGAACGAGATCATCACGATGTTTGTTTCCAGGCAGTAATCGGAGAATTGTATGTTCGATCCGGTGAGTGGATTTGTTTATCCTGAATCATGGGTCGATGCCTGTGAGGATCCCAAGGCTCTGGAGGCAGTAGAATCCGGTCTTGCAGTTCTCACCGCAGATGGTAAAATTCTCCACCGAGGTTTTACTACCGGAACCACCGCTGCAGCGGCGGTAAAAGCAGCGATCCTCTCACTGAAGGATCCTGTTTCCGGACTCGTTACAATCCTCACCCCTTCTGGTATCAGGGTCCTGGTGAAGGCAAGTGGTGAGAACGGGCATGGAATATCAGAAAAGTATTCTGGTGACTATCCAGATGATGTCACCGCGGGAATCCGGTTTCACGCCTTTGCTACACTTATAGCAGGGGGCTGTGAGGTTATTACAGGAGATGGAATTGGGAAGTGGGATCGTGAAAACCCCCGTTACCCAAAAGGGTCGCCTGCAATTAGTCCTCCGGCAATGGCTGAGATTCGGGATGCCATGAACGAGGCGTTGAATGAGATTAATCTTTCAGGAGTCAGGGTAATCCTATCTGCTGAAAACGGTTCTTATATTGCATCCCTGACACTTAATGCAAAGGTAGGGGTAAGTGGCGGTATTTCAGTTTTGGGTTCCACAGGTTTTGTTGAGCCATGGGATGATCACCTGGAAGAAACAATGATAAACCGGATTTCCGGTACATCACGGGTTGTTTTGACCACCGGGAGGATTGGTCTCAAATATTCACGACTTCTATTCCCAAGCCATGAAGTAATTCTCATCGGGTCTCGTATTGGTCCCGCATTACACCATGCTCATGGTGACGTAATCCTCTGCGGGCTTCCTGCTCTGATTCTAAAGTTTATTAATCCCGCAATCCTCGAAGGTTCAGGGTTTGGGACAGTTGAAGAGATGATAGGAACATCAGAGTTTGATAAACGGGTGCAGGAGTCGATGTTATGGTTCTGTGCAAAAAAGCCAGGGCTCCGCATTATTCTTCTAGATCGTATAGGGCGGATACTGAAGGAGGCTCCATGAAAATTGTAGGTGTCGGATGCGGCCCAAATCTCCTTACCTGCCAGGCAAAAATGGTTATTAAATCCGCGACTCTCATTTTCGGATCAGAACGGGCTATCGCTCTGGTACAGGATTCAATACCTCCTGAATGCGAAGTGAAAACCATAGAAGATTATCGGGCACTCAAGTCTCTTCCTGATGAAACAGTCCTCTTGTCTACAGGGGATCCTATGTTATCAGGTCTTGGTTATCTCCCAGGTGAGGTTATTCCAGGGATCTCTTCTGTTCAACTTGGGGCAGCACGACTCCATATCCCTCTCACAAATCTCCTGGTACTAACGGCGCATGGCCGTGGCTATGATGAAACAATGCATACCGTCTGCGATGAAGTGAAACGGGATCGCTCACTTTGTTTGATAACAGATCCTGAGTTCAATATTGGAAATCTTGCGGATAGGCTCAATCCATATCCTGATTACCGTCTTGTGATCTGTCAGGATATTGGTTACCCTGAGGAAAAGATCATTAAAGGAACTGTGGATAGTCCTCCTCATGCGACATCTGGGATGTATATCCTGTTTCTTCTACCCTCTGTATAATCTGTTTTTTACAGCGCTTTTGCTATGCAATAAGAATTCTTCAAAAGGGATTGGCCCCTGTGGTGACCTTTGGGCAGTCAACCGGTTGATTCAGGTTTCACAAGGGCCAATGGGGTCTTCATCGAACAATGCCCTCCTACAACAACAGAAGTGATAACCGCATTTGATGGGGGGTGTGAAATGAGGTATTTCACATGTATGCGTCAGGTGTTATTCGGATGGGGGGATGTGTTATCACTACTTTGTCTGCTGCAGAGAGGTGATAAGTAGTCTATTTTTGAGCTATATTAATTTTAGGGCTTGTTGGAAGGCATTTATCAAAACAGGCCAATAATTAGTGCTCAAAGATTAGGCAACCCAAATGTTGTCTAAATTGAAACCTTATCTCTTGTGTAATGGGACAAGATTAAATAAAACGACTGCCTATTATGCTATGTGAAGACTACTACCCGGGTCAAGAAAATTAACGGGCATGACTACTTGTACGAAATAACATATTATTACGACAAGGAAACCCGTAGAACCAGACAAAAAAGCAGGTACCTGGGTAAGTATGTTGATGGAAAACCTGTCCGGGTACGGGAGAAGGCAAAGAACCCTGAACGGGTATATGTATATGGAGAATTGATTCCGTACCTGAATGCAATTCGCTCTCTTGAGCTTCATGAGATTCTGGGAACACATCTGACTGAACATGAGGCACGTATTAGTCTCACACTGGCTATTATCGCTCTTACCTGTCCTGATGCGATCTATAATCCTGGAGCGTGGTTTGAGGGAACAGCTCTCTCCCGCATCTATCCCGGCCTAAAAATATCGTCACAAACCGTCTCTAAATTGCTTAAAAAACTGGGGGAAACTGGCCTCCCAATGGATATATGCCGTTCCTGTATAAGTAAACAGGAAAGTGGTGATAGCAGAGTATATGATCTGATGATCCCTAAACGTCACCATTCCACCTCTTTAAGAAGACAGCAGGTAAATACCCAGTTCTTTGATCAGATCTCACTCTATTATGATTGGAGTATGAGTGTTCCTGCGGCATACTTTCCCCACCCTAAAAACCTGACTGCAACAAGACTGGTAAAAAATGCAGTAGCGGGGATGCATATCTTTCATTATCGCAGCACTACTCTAATCTCTGGCAGAGAGTTTAATTCTTCAATGAATATTTATGGACTCATTTTCAGTGGTACTCCGTTTGTAATTCCCATCAATCCGGATAATGAACTCGTGAGGGAGGAGATAAAACGGCGCCGAAGTGAATTGATGCATCCAAAGAATCTGAAGATATTTCACGGTGAAACACTCTTCGTGGTTCCAATATCCATTCCGGTTGAATCCGTACAGATGCATGGATATGTCTGTTATAGTCCCAGACAGGACGAAGAAGAGAGAAATGAGTACAATGAGGATCTTGAACTCATCCTGGACAGTCTGCACAATACCCCAATTTATAAATGGACCGATCCCGCAGCAGCTGTTCATGATATAGCGGGAAGATATGAGCCATTTATTCAGTGGAAAGTTGAGGAAGGACGGCTCCATGTTAGTATCAAGCAGAAGGCTGTGTCACGCCAGCTTCGCGATGGAGGGATATCTGTTATCCTATATGGTGGGGGAGATTTTCAATGGGATCAATGCATGCAATGGACCAGTGAACAAAAAGAAGATGAACTATTTTTTGGCACTGTTATTAGCAGCCTTCAGATTTATCCCCACACAGTAGATGCTGATATGATTAGGCAGGGTCTTTTTTTCATTGCATACATCAGCCTGATGCTTAAACGGTGGGTTGAACGACAGTTTGAATCTGCGGGCCTTCTGAGTGTGTCAAGTGTCCAGAAGATCATGATTGATCTCGCCAAAATCCGTCTTATTGGGTTAGGCAATGACCGTACTGTTGTTACTGGGTTGCATTCAAGGCAGCACGATATCCTTGAATGTCTAAAATGGCCTGCAGATCTTCAGGCTTGAACCCTCCACGATGAGCCATATCAATCGATTTCGGTTGATCGTGGAATTCAGTATTTAGGCCTATATTTCTTCCTTTACTTCAATAATAATAGGTATTAGGCTTGTCAATAATCCATCCCTGTTGATTTTTTGCTAAATGGTCTGTTAATTTAAGGTAATCCTTGAAGATAATGCCAATTAATCAGATTTTATTCTGCAATCGTTATGATCCCGTTGTTTATACTGAGAAGCCCTTCTTTGACCATACCTGCAATTATTCGTCTTATTCTCTGCGTATCCTCTTCGGAATTTTTTATTATTTCCTCAAGGGGTGAACTTTTTGTAGCAAGCAGTCTTTTAAGAAGAGAACTTCTGATTTGGCGATCTGACCCTTCAAACACTGATTGTCTGGAATAATGGTGGCTTTTTCTGTTTGGGTTTTCAATCCTCCCGGCAAGCCAGGTACCGTAGTCCATAAGAGCATAATACCAGTCGCGGGGATTCTCATGATCAAGCGTTCTCTCTACAAGGGGACGAATTTCTGAATCCGCAATCTTTTCCCTATCAACAAAAAAATGATGAATAAACACTCGTCTGATATTGGTTTCAATAAAAACAACAGGTTTGTTGAAGGCAAAAGCAGTAATTGAACCAGCGGTAGCGCTGCCTATTCCGGGAAATGTTACCAGTATTTCTGGATCTGTGGGGAGCGCACCGTTCCAGTCGTTCACTACCGAACGCGCGAGTCCATGAAGATACTTTGCCCTTCTATTATACCCAAGGCCCTGCCATGCTTCCATTACATCTGTCAGAGAAGCATCAGCGAGAGATATAAAATTCGGGAACCTGTTAATGAAAAGAGGGAATTTTTCTATCACTCTCGAAACCTGGGTCTGTTGAAGCATGATTTCAGATACTACGACCCTATATTGGGTTATCTCATCGCGCCATGGCATGGGGCGCCTCATTCTAGTGTAAAACTCATGGATAAGATTAATAAACGCTTCTAGATCATCAGGATCAGAGCCTTGGAAGGTATGGGCGACACCGGTTTCGAGTTGATGCTGAGTCAATGGATATATCCTCCCATATCACTGAAAGAATCACATCAAAGATGGAGACTTCATCTCCTCCTGAAAAGTTCTTCCAGTTTAGACCTTGTGAATGAGATGATAGTGGGTCTTCCATGTGGGCAGGTATATGGTTCAGAGGTGCGGGAGAGCTGACTGATGATCTCCTCTCCCTGTTCTGGTGTAAGGATGACTCCTGCCTTTACTGCGCCACGGCAGGCAACCATCCGGGAGACAGATTCACTCATCCTGTTCTCCTGTCCTCCAACAAGAGCACTGGAGATGATCTCCTTGATTGCATCCGGATCCTCACATCGTCCGAGTACAACCGGAACACTTCTCACGCACCAGGTATCTTTCCCAAACGGTTCAAGATGAAACCCTTCCTTTTCGAGATCTGATCTGATCTCGCTGAGAAGATGGACTTCTGATGTGCTTAACTGAAGGACGATGGGAACGAGCAACTCCTGTGAGAGGGTTCCCTCTTTCTGTTCCCTTTTTAATTGGTCATATCTGATCCGTTCGTGTGCTGCATGTTGATCGATGAGGATCAGATCACCGGAACTATTTGAGGCAAGAAGGTAGGTTGCAGCAACCTGCCCGATATATTTTAGAGGGGGGAACAGTGATTCCTCTTCTGCTCCTGTTGGTTCCATTAAAAGTCGGGTCCGTCTGAGTTGTCTTGCAGTGGTCCGATATCCTGCGAGAGTGGCCTCACAGACACGCTGCGCTGGTGTTTCAGATGTCCGGTATATTAGGCCCGGGCTTTGATTCTCTTGATCATCAGCCACAAGATGGAGTTCACTCTTAATGGAAATGCCTGAATGAGAGAGATCCTGGCCCTGCAGTGCTTCTTTTACTCTGGTAACGATAAACCTGAGAAACTCAGGTTCATCAGATATCCTGATCTCCCGCTTAGTCGGATGGATGTTTGCATCAACACGAGCAGGATCCAGATTTATTTTCAGAACCGCAACAGGAAACGAATGGGACGGGATAAGTGTACCATACCCTGATCGTATTGCCCCGGAAATACGTGACGAGACGATCATCCTTCCATTGACCGCTACAAGGATCCGCTGGGTATTCTGCCTGATAAGTTCTGGATGTGAGATGTATCCTTCCAGGGAGATTCCATTCTCTTCCCCACTTACCTGGATCATCTGTGCTGCTTCATCGGGCCTCAACGCCCGTAGTACCTCTCCGAGGGTCCTGGTTCCATGACTTGTGGATTTTTCCTGTCCGTTCAGAAGGTATCTGAAGGTTAGTTCCGGGTATAAAAGGCTGAAAACCTCGATCACCGACGATATCCGGGAGAGTTCTGTTGCAAGGCTCTTGAGAAATTTTCTCCGTGCAGGTGTGGTAAAAAAAATCTCTTCCACTGTGAGGGTTGTTCCGGTAGGGGCGCCTGTTGCCCTATTCTCAAGAATCTCCCCTCCACTGATGATAAGATGGGTTCCTGCATCTTCACCCTTCGAACGGGTCACCATGGTGACGTATGCGATGGCGGCGATGCTCGCAAGTGCCTCTCCTCTGAATCCGAGCGTGCGACAGGTGTTCAGATCCTCTGCGGTCTGGATCTTACTTGTGGCATGAGGAGAGAAGGCGAGTGAAACTTCCTCTGTCGGTATGCCACAGCCGTCATCAATAATGCGTATCCTGGTGACTTCTTTTCTGTTTGAACTGATCTCAACGGTTATTGTGGTTGCTTTGGCATCAATGGCATTTTCGATGAGTTCTTTAACGATAGACGCCGGACGTTCAACTACTTCACCAGCTGCGATCTGATTGATTGTATCCCCGTCAAGAAGCCTGATATGCGGATTTGGCATCTCTATCACGTCAGATCCTTGGCTCTACTCTTGAGATCAGCTAGCAGGGAGAGGGCCTGAAGAGGAGTGAGTGAGTTTACATCTATCGAATCTAGTTCTTCCCTGATGGGATCTGGTTCTGGTGTCACGGCTGAATGGGTAGCAGGTGCATCAAGCAGTATCATTTGGGTATATCTTTTAACACCACCCCCTGGTGATTCCTCTCCCCTCATAACCTTCTTCATCAGGTCTTCAGCACGAATAATCACAGGGCTAGGAACTCCTGCAAGTGACGCAACGTGGATACCGTAACTGCGGTCAGTTGCACCGGGTATGAGTTTTCTGAGAAATACCACGTCTTTGTCTGTCTCCCTGACTGCAAAGTGGCAGTTTCGCACCCGTTTCAAATCCTCTTCCACTCCGACGAGTTCATGGAAATGTGTAGCAAAAAGAGTTCTCGGCCCTTTGCTCTTCTTTCCATGCAGGTGTTCAAGCACTGACCTGGCTATACAGTACCCGTCAAGCGTGCTGGTACCTCTCCCTATCTCGTCAAGAATTACCAGACTCTGATCAGTCGCATGGTTCATGATTGTGGCGAGTTCGAGCATCTCTACCATGAATGTACTCTGCCCACTAGCGAGGTCATCAAACGCCCCGACCCTGGTGAATATCCGATCTACCAGGCCCACTTTTGCGTATCCCGCAGGAACAAAACTCCCCATCTGTGCCATAACGATGATCAGAGCAACACTTCGCATATACGTGGATTTCCCAGCCATGTTTGCGCCTGTGATGATCAGGATCTGCTCACCAGAAGCACTCATTTCTGCGTCATTTGGCACAAAACCTGTCTCAAGTGAGGCTTCAACAACCGGGTGACGCCCCTCCCGCACGAGAAGAACAGGTTCATCAGTGAGATGGGGTCTCACGTATCTGAATTTTAGGGCAGATTCAGCAAGACCGGCAAAGAGGTCGATTCTTGCCATTGAATGTGCTGTCTCCTGAAGAGCCGAAACGTGCTCACGCAGGGTATCAAGAAGGGCAGTATAGAGTTCTTCTTCAAGACTTAGCAGACGTTCATCAGCGGTTGCTATCTGTGACTCTACTTCACGAAGAGCAGGAATCGTAAACCGCTCACCATTTGCTGTTGTCTGGCGCCTTTCATAATCATCAGGGACTGATGAAAGATTTGCTTTTGTGATTTCTATGAAAAATCCGAAAACTGCGTTATACTTGATCTTCAGTGACTTTATCCCGGTCCGTTCTTTTTCCTGCTGCTCCAGGTCAGCGACCCATTGACGTCCGTCTCTTGAGATGAGCCGGAGCCGGTCTAGTTCTTCGTGGTATCCATCCCTAATGACTCCGCCTTTTCTTATTAACAGAGGTGGTTCGTCCACGATGGCTTGTCCGATTAGGGTGACAAGAGTCTGAAGATCTGAAATTTCTCTGACTGATATCCTAATCGATTCAGGGATATCTGCAAGACTATCAAAGAGTCCCCTGACAGATGAAGCCACCGTGAGAGCATCGCTTAAAGTTACCAGGTCACGCGGACTTGCATTTCCATATGATATTCTGCCCGCAATGCGTTCAAGATCTGCATATCTGTAAAGTAGTTGCCTGAGGTCCTGGCGTAAAATGGTTTCATGAGTAAAAAATTCCACTGCATCAAGACGCTGGTTGATGGCCTCAACTGATTTTAACGGTGCAGTAATCCATCGCCTGAGCAGACGTCTCCCCATAGGGGTCTGTGTCATGTCAATGGTTTTGACTAGTGTTCCCTCTTCAGTTCGATCACGGATGTTTGAAACAACCTCAAGGTTTCTAAGGGTGACTGCATCAAGAACAAGATATTCTGATTGTAGATTCCGTGAGAGTGATCTGATATGCGAAAGCGGATCGAACTGCGTTTTCTGAGCATACGTGAGTGCAGCTCCAGCAGCAGTAATGGCTGCAGGAATGTCACAACAGCCAAGGGAGTCAAGGGATTGTATACTGAATTGCCGACAGAGGAGATCTTCTGCCCCCTGAAGATCAAAGATGGAGTTATCCTGTGGTGATATGAGAGGAATAATGCGATTTAGTTTTCTCTCTATCTCCTGTTCAACCCCTTTTGGTACAATACACTCGGCTGGTCTGAACCTGACTGCCTCTGCTCTCAGTTCCTCACCATGCCCTTCAGCAGGTACTTCTGATATCTGAAAATCTCCTGTTGAAATATCGAGAAATGCGATTCCTATCCGCTTTCGTTTCTTATCTGGAACTGCTGCCATCAGGTAACGGGCCCCTTCTCCTGGGAGAAGGGCTGCATCTATTACAGTTCCAGGTGTGACTACCCTGACAACATCCCGTTTTACAATCCCTTTTGCCTTCTTGGGGTCTTCGATCTGTTCACAGATAGCAACCTTGTACCCCCGGCTTATCATCCGGGAGAGATACCCGTCAAGTGCATGATACGGTATACCAGCGAGTGGAATATCCTGACCATCTGGCATCCTTCCACGGGAGGTGAGTGTAATCTCCATCTCTCTGGCGCATATTTCCGCATCCTCACAGAAGGTCTCGTAAAAATCACCCATCCGGAAAAAAATGATACAATCCGGGTATTGTCGTTTAGCCTCGTAAAACTGCTGCATTGCCGGTGTTACCTTTCCCGGCTTTTCGCGCAGACCAGTGCCTGATTCCTGGGATGATGTCATATCTGGAGGAGTTCTCTCATGCCTTATGTTCTGATATTAGTCTCTCTTACTGGTGAAGGAAAGGAGCGTAACCTGATATTTACGTTAATAAATATTTAGTCGCAATGCGATAAACACCCTCTCATCAGCAATTAAGATCCATTTTCAAGCCTTGTGTCCTGATGATGACTCTGAAAAAGGGAAGGGAGGTTAATACCCGATGCAGAGCAGATATTGATATTATGAAAGTTGCCATTATCGGCGCTTCCGGCTATACCGGGGGGGAGCTCTTCCGGCTCCTGCATGTACATCCCCGGGCCGAGATTGTCTGTGCAACCTCCCGGCAGCTGGCCGGAAAACCGGTGACCTCCCGGCACCCCCATCTCACCGGGTTTACAGATCTGACCTTTACGAACCCGGAAATCTCATCCATTGATGTGGATGTTGCCTTCCTGGCAGTACCTCATACAGCGGCAATGGCATATGCCCCTTCCATGGTTGAACAGGGGATAAAAGTCGTTGATCTCTCAGCTGACTACCGTCTTCCAAAGGATGTGTTCGAAAAGGTATATGGTGTCCCTCACACGGCATACTTCCCGGCTCCTTACGGACTCTGTGAACTGCACCGCGAACAGTGCAAAAATGCATCCTTTGTTGCAAATCCCGGGTGCTTTCCGACCGGGGCAACCCTGGCAGCAGCACCACTTGCGGAACGTGCCCACACAATCATTTATGATTCAAAATCAGGGGTCTCGGGGATGGGAGACAATGCCTCCGAAGGATCCCATTATCCAAATGTAGGAGACAATTTCATTGCGTATAAATGGACAAGTCATCGGCATCTTGCCGAGATGCGCCAGGAGATTGGATTCCTGAAGTCGGGAGCTAAGGCATACTTCACTCCCCATCTCCTCCCTGTAAACCGGGGTATCCTGACCACTGCTCATATACTTCTGAATGAGCCGATGGAGCAGAGGGAGGTGGAGCGGCTCTACCATGATTATTACAAAGACGAGCCCTTTGTCAGGTACCAGCGTCCGTCCCTGAACTCGGTACGTGGGTCAAACTTCTGCGACCTGATGGTGGAAGTATCAGAAGAGCGGGTTGTCGTTGTATCTGCAATAGACAACCTAGTGAAGGGTGCAAGTGGACAGGCAATACAGAATATGAATCTCATGTGCGGATTCAGCGAGACAGAAGGATTATGGAGTCCGGCGATTCTGCCGTAGAATTACAATGTTAGTAAAGGATGCAATGACCCCGGACCCGGTGACCTGCAGTGTAGATGACACTGTCTCTTCAATTGGGGGAGTGATGAGGACCAAACATATCGGTGGTATTCCGGTGATGGATGGAACCCGTCTAGCGGGAATGGTGACTGAAACCGATCTGCTGAAACTTCTCATGACCAAAGGCCCGTCTGATGACCTCTGGCTTCCATCACCGCTTGAGGTGATAGAACTCCCGATCCGTGAGTTCATCAATTGGGAGCGGACCAAAGAGGCCCTCACTGATATTGGCAGTAAAAAGGTGGGAATGATCATGAGCAGCCCGATCATAACCATAACACCTGAAGAGGACATTGAGGCTGCTGCAGATCTCATGCTCAAAAAGAAGATAGACCGGCTTGCAGTAGTGAGCGGTGAAACTCTGAAAGGAATAATTACCAGGGAAGATATCGTCTGGGCGATCTCTGGTGGTAAAGGGGCGAGTCCATGAGTGAGATGCAATCCATTTGTGCAGTCGAAGGTGTGACCGCAGCAGGTATCAAGGAAGGGAAGTATGGACTGGCCCTAATTAAGGCAGAGGGCACTGCAGCAGCAGCTTTTACAAAGAATATCGCCCGGGCAGGTCCGGTTATCCTGATGCAGGAGAGAATCAAGCATGGACGGCTCGCAGCAATCATTTCTAACAGCGGCTGTGCCAATGCCCTGACTGGACAGCGGGGTATTGATGATGCCGTGGAGATGGCCTCAATTGCCGCAGAAGAACTCTCTCTCGATCCACGTGAGGTAGGAGTTGCAAGCACCGGCGTAATAAGCAGATACCTGAATCTCCCTCTTATCAAGGATCAATGTCATCGGATTGCACCTCTACTTGAGCGCAGCCCTTTAGCAGAGATCAGTGCAGCAAAAGCGATCATGACAACTGATCTTGTTGAGAAGCACTCACTTGTGAGACGTGAAGGATTCACCATTGGTGGAATTTGCAAGGGTTCCGGGATGATAGCTCCCAATATGGGAACCATGCTAGGGTACGTTTATACTGATGCAGAGATCAGTGCATCAGATCTTCAGGTTGCGTTGAAGACCGCGGTAAAACGAAGTTTCAACAGGGTTGTTGTGGATGGGGATACCAGTACCAACGATGTGGTCTTCTGTACCGCAACCAGTACTGCAGGAAAAGTACCCCTGAATGAGTTTACAGCAGCACTTGAGGAGTGTTGTGTCAGCCTCGGACGACAGATAGCCAGCGATGGTGAGGGTGCGACCAAACTGATCGAGGTAATTGTCCGGGGGGCCCGCAGTGAGGATGAAGCAGACCTTGCTGCAAGAACCGTGGTTGGTTCTCCGCTGGTCAAGACAGCAATATATGGCGAAGATCCAAACTGGGGACGGATTGTCGCAGCAGCAGGACGCTCGGGTGCTGAGTTTGATCCTGAAAAGGTCTCATGCTGGATATCAGGATCAGGACTCAAAGCAGCAGTATGTGAGAGAGGAGTACTTACAGAGGATCTGAAAACTGCTAAGGCATCGCTTGCCGGACGTGAGGTCCAGATAGAACTTGATCTTGCTGCAGGAAATGGTAAGGCAATCGCATGGGGATGCGATCTGACCGAGAAATATGTCGAGATAAACGGAAAGTACACAACATGAAACGCGAAGACGTCCTCATGGAGGCCCTCCCCTATATACGCAAGTTTCACGGCAGAACCATGGTTATCAAACTTGGTGGTCATGCCATGGTTGAGGGGGAGATTCTTGATACCGTAGTCAGTGATGTAGTTCTTCTTCAGCTGGTCGGGATCAAAGTCGTCCTGGTTCATGGCGGAGGTCCTGAAATCACCGAGAAGATGAAGGCTCTTGGAAAAGAGCCAAAGTTCGTAGGAGGTCTCAGGATTACTGATGATGAAACTCTGGAAGTAGCCCAGATGGTTCTTGTCGGCAAGATCAACACAAATATTGTATCCCTGATTTCAAAGGCTGGAGGAAAAGCAATTGGGATCTCAGGTAATGATGCGAATTTGATTATTGCACGTAAGATGGAAAGGCAGCGTGTCCGGGTAAACAACAAAGAAGAGGAGGTCGATCTTGGCCATGTGGGAGAGATTGAGACGATCAATCCTGATATCCTGAATACCCTGCTGGATAATGGATACGTTCCGGTCATTGCTCCTCTTGCAATTGATCGTTCTGGTAATGATCTGAATATCAATGCAGACACGGCAGCAGGGGAGATCGCAATTGCGCTCAAAGCCTACAAATTCATCAGTATGACTGATGTTGACGGGATCATGGACAAGGAGCGAACCAAGGTCTTCCGCCAGGTTACCAAATCAGATGCAGAACACCTGATAACAACCGGTGTTGTATCAGAAGGAATGATCCCCAAGGTTCAGGCTGTCCTTCATGCGATCCAGGATGGTGTACCATACTCTCATATCATCAATGGGAATATCAGCCACAACCTGATTCTTGAACTCTTCACTTCAGAAGGTGTCGGAACCATGATCACCATGAAAGAGGTCGGCCTCTGATGAGTATAAGGCAGTCTTGTCAGCACTATGACAGGGTTCTTGCCTCTGTGCTGGCCGGCCTGCTTTTTGTGCTGATACTCTGTACAGGACCCGCATCAGCAGGGGTCTTCCTCAAAAACGGAAGCGATGTAATCGGTGATCATCCTGCAGATACGATCCTCTCTGATCCAAACACCACACCAGGAGATTACTCTGCAACCTTTTTTTATAACACACACTGTGGTGCCTGTCATCTTGCGATGACCTATCTCAACGAATACAGCGCTGCCCATCCGGGAGTTGTGATCACCTCCTATGATCTCTTCAACAGTAGTGAAAACAAGGTCCTGTTCGAACAATATAAAGCAGAATATCACCGCCAGTATGTCTCGGTTCCTTCAGTCTTCATCGGGAATGCAGGCCTTGAGGGAGAGTCAGCAATCAGAGAGAATTTTGATTCACTCGTAACCTGGTATGGGCAGAATAAAAAAACCGGTTTATCTGACCCGAATTCGACGAATGTTCCAGTAAAAAAAGGAACCTGGAATGTTATCAGTATCCCCCTGGTTCTCATTGCCGGGTTGGTTGACGGAATAAATCCCTGTGCATCTGCAGTGCTTGTGTTCCTGCTCGCTCTTCTGATGACAATCAGACAGAAACAGCGGTTACTTCTGGCCGGTATTGTGTTCACGTGTGCAGTCTACTTGATGTACTTCATATCAGGAACTGGGATATACAGCCTGCCTGCTATCGCCGGTATTCTCCGGGGTTACACTCTTATAGCCGGGATACTTGCAGTGGTAATCGGACTCCTGTGGATCAGGGAAGGTATAATCTCTTCAAGAGTTGCCGAAACACCTGATCAGGGATCTTCCGGACTGCTCTGTGAGAAATTGCACACAATGACTATCCCAATTGCTTTCGGTCTTGGTCTACTCACCGGTGTCCTTGAACTCTCATGCACTGGTGGAATTTACCTGGCAATTCAGGATATGATTTCTTTCAGGGTGGACATTGTCCAGGGTCTTGTGTATCTGTTCCTGTACAATCTCGCCTTTATTGTACCACTCCTGTTGATAACACTGCTCTTCTATTGGTGGATTCCGACTGAAGAAACCGAAGGAGGATGTGGCAGGAACCCGGGAAGGTTTACAATATTTGCCGGAATGTTACTGCTGGTCTTTGCATTTCTAATTATGTCTGGCCTGTATTGAGACCGCTATTCACTTCCCCTCTTTTTGTCCTGGAGACTCTCGCTCATCCTGATAAGCGTTGAAAAGATATCCCTTATTGGACCGGGATCAATACCTGATAATCCAGCCTGCCTGGCAACCTGGTTCAGGACCACTTCCACGCGTTCAGGATCCCGGGTGGGAGCACCGACAGCCGCCTTTTCCTCTGCGATTTTAATTGCGATATCCATCCGCGCTTTAATCAGCTTTATGATCTCAAGATCAACAGCTTCTATCTCACCCCTGAGCTTATCCAGTGACATATTCTGAGTACAGATATCTGCCTGGCAGAAATAAGGGCGTCGGGTCATTACAGTGAAGGTACCTTGACATGGATTGATGACCCTGATTTTTAAGACCTGATACTAAACCTGATACCCATGCATATCTGGGAACAAATACCGCAGCGAGAGAGACGAGATCTCCTGATCGCCTGGCTTGCACTTTCTGCGGCGTTCACCGTGGCTATGATCGGGACGAGCAGACTCATACCAACTCTGATCCTTGAAATGTTCCTGATCTCAATGATCACTGCGGGAGTGGCGTTTATCGTCCACGAGATGGCTCACAAATTCACTGCAATGCGGTATGGATACTGGGCAGAGTTTCAGATGAACCCTACCATGCTTGTGGTTGCAGTCGCGGTAGCAGCTCTTGCAAAAGTAGTATTTGCTGCACCCGGGGCAACCATGATCTACGGTTCTCAAATATCAGAGGGGGAGAATGGAAAGATTTCACTAGCAGGACCGCTGAGCAACCTGCTTCTTCTCATCCCGTTTTTCCTCCTCCTGATTGCCGGAATCAATATTGGCATATTCGAAGTTGCTCTTGTAGGCATTATGGGAATAAGGATCAACGCAATGATCGCGGCATTCAACCTCCTTCCTCTTGGTCCACTGGATGGAGCAAAAATCCTGCCCTGGAACACCCCTGTTTACATTGCGATGGTGCTCATAGCGTTTGCAATTCTCTTTTCAGCCCTGAATTATAATCTTGCAGGACCTTTCTTCTAGACTTTTTTTGTTCTCCCATAATTTTAACGGATGTTAGAGAGTCTGTTATTTTATCATAAGCAGTCCACCCATCTGTTATGAAAGTGGTGGCCTTCTCCGCAAGTCCCAGGAAGAAAGGAAACAGTGAGCTCATGATTAGAGTTGTTTTTGGTGTTCTTGAGGAAGAAGGGATAGAGACAGAACTGGTCAGGATTGGGTGCAACCCTCTCCAGGGATGCAAAGCCTGTAACCAGTGCTATGAAAATCAGGATAAGGAGTGCATCATCGGACTAGATTCTTTCAACGAGTTTGTGCAAAAGATGATTGAAGCAGATGGCATTATCCTCGCCTCCCCTATGTACTTCGCAGATGTAACTGCTGAAATGAAAGCGTTTATTGATCGCTGTGGAATGATTGGGAAGGCAAACGGTGACCTCTTTCAGCGTAAGGTCGGGGTAGCAGTAGTATCTATGCGAAGGGGAGGAGGCATCCATGCCTTTGATACCATTAACCACTTCTTTCTGACATCTCAAATGATCATTCCCGGGTCCAGTTACTGGAATGTGGGTCTTGGTGGCGGACCAGGTGAGGTTGAGGATGATGAAGAAGGACTTGCAGCAATGGAACTGCTGGGTCATAACATGGCATGGCTCTTGAAAAAGATACACTCATAAATGTCTTCTTTTTGTGGCTCAGGCTGCCGGCAAGGATATCATCAGCAGAAACAAAAGAAATGTGGAGTCCTCCATGGTTCTGGAAGAAGAGATCTATTTTTCATCACATGATATTGCAAGGGATTTTGTAAAGGTCCTGAAGGATATGGGAGTATCATCCCAGGTAAAACAGAAATTTTCCCTTGATGTACGGTTGATGCTCAGTGGAACCTACCTGAATCTCGCTGCAATGTTTGATTGCATGATATCAGATCCCAAGACCACAGAGGAGGAGTCAGAGTCTTTCTCTATGGCCCGCGATCAACTGACTCCGCAACGCGATGCAATCGCACAGGCGCTTGAGAAGTACCAGGTGGGAGATCGGGTGGGATCAGGTGTGATGGATCTCGTCACAGGCGACCGTACACTTGATGGAGATGAGAGCGAAGACATTCTTGAGCAGATCATCGAAGAAGTGTATCTTACCAGGTTGCTTCATCTGAATGAACTTCTGGATATCGGGGAGAGTGGTCTTGTTCTTTCAAAAAAGATAGAACCGGACGAGTCAACCCTGACGGTATTTGCAGATGAGATCCCTGAAATCAGGGATGAAATTCTTGAAAAATACAACGTGTCAAGCACCATAACAGCAGGTGATGACGGTGAATGGCTCGTCTCAATAGGTTCCGAATATGTATTCCTTGATGATCTGGATAAGATCGGGGAGTTTCTTGAGAAATATGAAGTTGAAGAAGAGGATGGTGCCTCATTCTTCCCAAGACTTCAGATCAAACACATCCTGGTATCTGAGATTCTCGCCCTGATAAAGGAAGAGGGAAAGGTCTCCAGAGAGAACATTATCAACGAGTTTGCAAACCGTGATGTAGAGACCAGCGACGATGGGGCTAAGATTGCACTCCATTTAAGCGCAGAGTACATCGATGGAATTCTGGATGATCTTAAAAAGGTCGGATTTCTCAAAGGAAAGGATCAGAAACTGCGAATTGCAGTCTGATCTTCTTATTTATTCTGTATGGATCTCCAGTTGTCAGAGAAGAGGTACTGGGGATTGAAGAGAGCAGTCAGACGGAAAACGATATTCTGAGCTTTTTCTTCGTCAATGATGGTCTGGATCATATCCTCAAAATCTATCCAGACAACTTCATCACTTCCAGTTGCATATTTTCTGCTTGACTGGTTGAGGAACCCGGTTAGTGAGAACGTAAAGAAGCCGATCATGAAATTATTCTGGATGCCTGTATTTGTCCGGTCAAGAAGAGAGACACAGTCTGAAGGGATCTCCATAATCCCATAGACTTCATCCACGACCATACCGAATCGTGTTGAGGAGTCGTTTTCAGGCACAAATACAATGATCTTCTTCTTTGTCCCTTCCCCGGATAACGGGATGATGCGTCTGATATCTATCACTTTGACAACATCACTTCGCAGATTGAAGACTCCCGGAATATAATCCGGGGCATTGGGAAGAGGAATCTTCTGTTGATCCTGCACTATTTCTCTGATGTACGAGACGTCTGCCGCGTAGGTTCCTTCCCCGAGGGAGAAAAGAAGCAGCCTGTGTAACTGTACAGTTGTATCCATGTCCCCTGCCCAAATCTTCTTGTACTTCAGCCCCTCGGCAGATGGCACCAAAGCATAAATGATCTTATATTATCAATGAATCTGGATAGACCTTTGTATCTCTGTCCTGATTAATCGAAACAGTAAGATCTATCTGGCGAGACTTTGAATATGACTTTTGTAAGGTGTAACTCAGGAAGATATCAATATGGGCGAGACACACACTGATATAATACGTCTCCTGTGGGAGACAGGGGGATGCAGGTGGAGGAATTCCTTACCCTTGTGGAGATACAACTTGGAAGAGATCATTACCTCATAGACAGCAACATTATCGATAAGTTCATTGTTCCACTCCCAACAGTCGAGGTGTATGATGCCCCCCCGTATATTGACGGTATGGTCGAATGGAAACAGGAAATGATCCCTGCTATTAATGTTGCACCACTTCTTGGGATGGAAAAGGCAGCAGAATCCAATCGCAGGCGAACTATGATCATTCCGGCAGGAAAGGTGATGGGGACTCCCATGGCTGTTTCTGTAGATGAGGTTTCCATGATCAGAAAAGTGGAATTCAGGGAGGTTATGCCTGTGGACATATCTGCCTGTCATGGGATTGAAGACTACGTGAAAGGGATAATACGAGTTGTGGAAGAATCTGTGGGCGGCACTGAACAGATGGTTCTTCTGTACCTGAACCTGGAGAAGATGATGCGTGAACTTCTCAAGGGAAAAGTTGCTCGCCCGACACCAGGGTTCTATGTATGGCGATGGGATAGTGCAATAAGTTCTCAATCAGGATAACGCCGACTATAGGCGTACTCATTTTTTACCGGGCATATCATACGTATATCGCATGGTGTGGACCGCTCTCACGCTTGATACCTGGCTCTCCCGTCAGCAGGCAACACTGACGGATGTCTCAGGCGCTGTTCAGAATATCATTGATGAGGTAGCAGGGAGGGGGGATGAGGCCCTTTTCGATCTGTGTGAGCGGTTTGACAAGATCAGGCTGGATCACCTCAGGGTTAGTGAAGATGAGATAGATGAGGCATACGAATCGGTAGATCCTGAGATCGTCGAAGCACTGACTGAAGCATTTTCACGGATATGGACCTTTCACGAACTGCAAAGGCAGAAAGATCTCTGGTTTTCCGGAACTGAAGATGGCATTACACTCGGGGTCAAAACTACTCCGCTAGAACGGATCGGGATGTATGTTCCCGGGGGTCGCGCGGCATACCCCTCAACTGTGTTGATGTGTGCAGTGCCGGCCCAGGTAGCGGGAGTGAGTGAGATCATCTGTTGTACTCCCCCTCCTGCAAACCCGCTGACCCTTGTTGCCGCTGACGTTGCAGGGGTGACAGATATTTATACAGTAGGAGGGGCGCAGGCTATTGCTGCGATGGCTCTTGGAACCGATACGATTAGGCCGGTCCAGAAGATCGTAGGTCCTGGTAATGCGTATGTTACCGCAGCAAAGATGATGCTCAGGGGAAGAGTTGAGATTGACTTTCCTGCCGGGCCGTCAGAGATCGCGATCATCGCTGATCATACCGCTCGTCCGGATTTTGTTGCGGCAGATATCCTTGCCCAGTCTGAGCATGATCCCCAGGCTGCCTCTGTACTAATCACTACAGATCCCGGTCTTCCTGAACAGGTCGGAGACTGGATCGAACGTCTCGTAGAAGAAGCCCCAAGACATGAGATCATCAGGCAGGCACTTGGCCAGTCAGGATATCTGATTGTGGATACTATTGCTGATGCGATAGCGTCATCAGACAAAATAGCACCAGAACATCTCTCAATCCAGGTACAGGATCCTCTTCCAGTTCTGCAGAAAGTAAGGAATGCCGGTTCAATATTTGTCGGCCAGTATGCTCCTGTTGCCTGTGGTGATTATGCTTCAGGCACAAATCACGTTCTTCCCACGGCAGGAAATGCCAAACTCTATTCCGGGCTTAATGTGTCACATTTTACCAAGACATCAACGGTCCAGATCATCTCACGTGAAGGCATAGATGCCATTGGTGATGTTGTTGAAAGACTGGCAACTGCTGAAGGATTGCATGCTCACGCAATATCATCCCGCATCAGAAGAGAGATTTGATCAGAATCTGATCTGCATTACCGCTTTTTCTTCGTCTGTGAGGATTTCCTGAAGGTCGAATGGATCTGTCTGGTACACTGACATCGGATCATAATCAGGGTACAGGTCACATTTATCGAGAATATCGATGAACTCCTTGAGAAAAACCCGCGGGATGATATCGATCCTTCCGCCAAATGCCGTGCTCACCCGGTTTACCATTGTTCTGATAAACCTGTGTGATATCCGGCTTCTGTCAACCTCGCCGTATGCTTCTTCGTATACTCCGGCTATTCGGTGGGCGACCTCTTCAAGCCGGTCAGGACTGAATGGTTTGAGCAGAATTTGTGGCTGTCTTGGGTTTGGAAACTCTCCTTCCTTTGGTGTCTGGCCTATTCGATCGTACAGGGGAGTAACCGGCCTCATTCCACGAGGTCCGTCATACAGCATGGGTGTTCCTGCACAGATAAGATACCAGCGGGGAAGCAAACCTCCGTCAATTGCATCGATTATTCTGACCAGGTTCTGAAATCCCCGCTCCCGAAGATTTCGTGGGAAGGTCTGGGTTATCTCAAGTTCATCTATGGCGACCACGCACCCCTGGTATCCGGCCCCGGTTACGAACACCGGGAGTGCTTCAAGCAGAGGGAATATTGATGAGTCACCGATATCGCCTCTGATTCCTGCCTTTTGCCTCAGGTCTCTCCCGATATTTGGATCCCCGCAGAGCCATCCAATGGCTGCCTGAGAAGTCCTGAAGTCTGCTGCGTTGTTTGCAAGATAATATGTTCTGATAACAGCAGCAATAGGAGCATTGAGCAAACTGATGTCATCAAGAGCATACTCGACCTCCTGGAGGGTGAGTTCTTCAAGACGTTCAGCTGGAATCGATGACCCCTCTCGTGCACTGACCCGCTGTTCTATCCCATACAGCCAGGCATCAATGATCGATCTGAACGCCTGCTGTTCACCTCCTGCATGAAGAGATGTTGCTATCTGCGCATACAGGGATCGAAGGCGGTGAAGAGGAGCAACCGGAGATATTGCCACATGGGCAGTTACAAATCCTTTTTTTCGTGCAATCTCGAGGGCCCGTGCTATGAGAAATGTCTTTCCGCTTCCGTACTCCCCTCTGATGAACTTGATATCTGCCCCACCTTTTGAGACAAGATCCATCTGATCCCCGATCACCTGCTCCTCAGTGGAAAGGCCAACTGCGAACCTTCCAAGTCCCTGGGCAGGAACTGTCCCACGCCTGAGTGCATTGATAATCCCGATGCTCTCAAGGACCGATGCGTCAGAGATGTCAGGGGCCTGCATATCGGTACACCTCCCCGAATTCAGAGCATCCTTCCTTGTCTGCAAGATGGATCCCATGCTCTTCAGATTTTCTCATGATTCTGTTCATCAGCCCGGCAACCCGGCGGGTTCCTGCCACTTTCCTGAGATCCATCTCATTACAGACCCGGTGTTTTCGAAGGTATTCAACGACTGCCCCTTCACCCGGATCAAGCCATGAGAAAGATATCTGTCCTGTGGTGCTCACAGAGCCCGGCGGTTTTGTTACAGGACATATCTGTGACGGAAGAAAGTCCGGAAGAACCTGAGTTTTAGATTCAACGAGGAGGGCAAAAAGTAACTCGGCAACACTACTTGCATCAACCGGTACAACTGATAACCCGGTCAGGGCATGTTTGAGAGCTTTATCCGGACTTCCTGCCTGGAGTTCATGCTTTGTTTCCATAGAAAGGCAGCGGGCGTATAATTCACGTCCCTCCTGGGAGAGCAGAGAGACATACCCTTCAAACCGCTGGTTCAGAAATGAGATGAGATCAGGTTCAGGCTCTGGTAATGTCAGGATTTTTCCTGCTATCATTTCAAGATCCCTTGCTTTTCTGATCGTTTTCAGAATATATCCCAGAATCTTTTTCTGTTCCCTCTTCTCACTATTCCGTCCGAGGTACTGGGCATACGAAAAACCTGAGTTTGTCAGGTCTGATCTGAATGCCTGAAGGAAAAGGCGTTTTGCATCTTCATGTCTCCTTTCCTCCTCACACCACTCTGCGATTCCAACCAGGATGGATGGCTGAAGATCAGGTCTGATTCGGGTAAGTGCTTCGTCTAGTGCTACAGTACTTCCTCTTGTTTCCACCAGAAGCCTGCGAAAGGAGGAGAGCCATATGTTCAGATTCAAATGTTCATGGATATCCTTTCCAAAAAGAACTTGTGAATAAAGTTCAAGCGCTTGTTCTGGCCCTGATACTGTCTCGATAAGAGAAGCTCCCTGCAATTGGTATGCCGGGTTTTCACTCTTTGCGAGCCAGGTTGACCAGACTCCGAGTGCTTCCCGGATAAGTCCCTGAGATTCAAGATATCTTGCATAATGGGAGGCAAGTTCGGCAGAGGGGTTTTTCCTGAGTTGGATGAGAAACTCCTGATCTGCCTTGTCTGAATTTATGTGAACCAGGGATTCACAGGAGAGGATTATAAGATCGTGATCATCTTTGTTTGGAGATTTTTCGATCTCGTCAGCAAGTTCCTGGAATTTTTCTGATGCCAAAAGCAGATTGAGATATATCCTGAAGCATTCGTCAGGGGCTCCTGCCTTTTTGTATCGTGCAATACCCTCTTCAAAAAATCCCAGAGCACTATAACAGAGCATGAGTCCAGCAATATCTTCACCCTTGCCCGTGAGCAGAACCAGTCTTTTGAGCAGACAGAGTGCAGCCCGATGATCTCCCGCTCCTGTAAGGTACCTGGCATATCTTCTGATACCTTCTGTCTGATCTGGTGCCAGCCTGACTGCTTCTGCAAACTCTGCCCTGGCTCCTTCGTCTCCTTTTCGTTCAAGTACTTTTCCCAGGTATAAGCAGACTTCAGATGAATCAGGAACCTTTGACCTGAGATCACGTAGGCAGACTTCTGCTTCATCAAGGGACCCTACACTATACAGGCAGATTGCTTCAAGGATCCGGATTCTTGTATCTATCGACCTCGGAGGAATGGATTGGATAAGGTCAAGACAGGCTGAATATTTTTCCTGCTCAAACAGCCTGAATGCCTCGGCCGTGATTCTGTCTGCGTCAATCATGGGCTCCGATACCCAGTCGCAGATGAAGAAGAGTGGAAAGCATGGAAAATGCGTCTGAAGTCTGAAGCCTGGAATCTCCGGTATCATTCCAGATAACCGGAACTTCCAGAACCTGAAATCCGGCCCTCCTCATGTGCCAGAGGAGTTCTACATCGAACTCAAACCCACGTGCCCGTAAAGCTGGGAGAATTTTATCAATCGCATCCTTGCGAAAGATCTTTGCCCCACATTGGGTATCATAGAACTGCAGACCAAAAAGCAGTCTGATGATGATATTAAATGCCCTGCTCTGGACCCGTCGCGACAGGGGCTGATGAATCTCCACGGTCGAATCAGGCATATGGCGTGAGCCAATGATCCCGTCATAATCACCGATCTGGTCAATAAGGCGGAGCATCTCAGAATATTGTGTTGAATTGTCTGCGTCCATGAATCCAATCAGGGGAGCTGTTGCAGCCCTGAAACCCTCATAAACCCCACCACCCTTTCCAAGCCTGTGTGAATAATTATTCAGACACCGGACTGTGAGATCCGGGTGCCCTGATGAGAATTCCTGTATTACTTCCGGGGTCCTGTCTGTTCCATCGCAGACAAAGATAAACTCTGCATGTGGGTCAGAGAGATTTTGCAGAAGATGTCCTATCCGTTTCTCTTCATTATATGCCGGAATAACGATACTGTATCTCATCGATCGTGGCTTCCCAGCTGTTCTCCGTCAGTGGTATTATAGATTCTGGGGACTGCTTCCCGTTATCGTACCGTAAATGACGCAGAACACCTGGCAAGTTCATACTTTGCGTCCGCACTGCAGACTCTCCCTTCTGTAAAGATGATCTGTCTGCCTTTCCTGACTACCCAGGCTTCTGCTACAACACACTCTCTGGCCCTGACACCCCGGAGAAATGTGGTAGTACAGGATATTGTTGCTATCATCTGACCGTCTTCAAGCAGAGTGTAAATAGCCAAAGCCATCGCCTCATCGACTAAGGACGTATACATCCCACCCTGGAGCCATCCCTCCCCGTTGGTCATATCGGGCCTGACGGTCATCATGAGAGATGCTTTGCCCTCTCCCCATTTTTTTGGTTCTATCCCCATAAGACAGAAAAATGGGTTTGCTTTCTGGCCTGAATTTATGACATCATCAAGATATGACATATTACTTAGGGCTTCTTTAACCAGAGGGAAGAAGATAACGATGATCTGTTTCTTTGAATGCTCAAGTTCATCGGGTTTGGGAATTCTCCAGTTAAGTTTTCAGACAATCCTGCTTTCTGGTCTGGGGCCGTTTGGTATTAGAGGGATCGGAGCCAACTCTTTTGCTGAGTTTTTTGAGGGGAGGCATGAAGTATATCTTTATTACCGGCGGTGTGATGAGTGGTCTTGGGAAAGGGATCACCGCCGCATCAATTGGGAGGCTTTTGAAAAACCGGGGATATAATGTCACCGCGGTCAAGATTGATCCCTACCTGAATATCGATGCGGGAACTATGAATCCAGCCCAACATGGAGAAGTGTATGTTCTTCATGACGGGGGCGAGGTGGATCTGGACCTCGGCAACTACGAACGGTTCCTGGACATTGAGCTCAACTCATCCCACAATATTACCACCGGGAAGGTGTACCGCCTCGTCATCGATAAGGAACGCAGGGGCGATTATCTTGGTCAGACTGTGCAGATCATCCCGCATATTACAGATCAGATCAAGGAATGCATCAGGATTGCGGCATCTGAGAAGGTCTTTGATGGGAAAGAAGCAGACATCTGCATTGTAGAGGTTGGAGGGACTGTCGGAGATATCGAGAGCATGCCATTCCTTGAATCTGTCAGGCAGATGCGTAGTGAACTGCCACCCGAAGACCGCGCACTAGTTCATGTCACCCTGATGCCTTCTGACTCTATGGGGGATCTTAAGACCAAACCTACCCAGCACTCAGTCAAGGCACTGCGTGAACTCGGGTTGTTTACTGATATCATCGTTGGAAGAAGTGAACGCCCGATCTCAATCAATACCAAGAAAAAGATCTCCTCTCTCTGTGACATCCCCCAGTATGCAGTTATCAGTGCAACTACTGCACCTGATATCTATCAGGTTCCGATGGAACTTGAGAAAGAAGGGCTCTCAAAGGTGCTCTGTCAGCATCTGAAACTGGCAAACGAATCCCTTGATCCTGACTGGTACCGCGTGGTGACCCGGGAATATACCCAGCGGGTAACTATCGGGATTGTGAGCAAGTACGGAAAAGAGGATGTGTATCTCTCGATAAAGGAGGCCCTCAAGCATGCAGGACGGTCGCTATCAACCGAGGTTTCAATCAGGTGGCTTGATGCAGAGCGTGTTGAGAAAGCTGAACTCAAGGAATGCGATGGTATCCTGATCCCTGGAGGATTTGGTGTCAGGGGGATCGAAGGGAAAATCTGTGCAATTCAGTTTGCACGTGAAGAGAAGGTCCCACTACTCGGACTCTGTCTCGGGTTCCAGCTCTCGGTTGTTGAGTACGCCCGTCATGTTCTGGGGTGGAGCGATGCGTGTAGCAGTGAGTGCAGCGCCGGCACTGAAGTGATTACCATCCTGCCTGAACAGGACGGTGTCGAAGAACTTGGAGGGACTATGCGTCTTGGTGATTATCAGATCACGGTCAAGCCAGGGACCCTTGCGATGAAGTTGTATGGTGGGGATGAAATCACCGAACGTCATCGTCATCGTTACGAGGTGGATCCATCATATATCGCTGAAATGGAGGCTGCGGGTCTTATCTTCTCAGGAACCTGGGGGAACAGAATGGAGATCGTCGAGATACCGGATCATCCGTTCTTCTTTGCAACCCAGTTCCATCCTGAGTTCAGATCACGTCCGACAAGACCCTCACCACCGTTCCTCGGGTTTGTTGAAGCAGCGCTGAAGATGAAGAAGGGAGCAGAATAATGGTCAAGGTTGAGAAGTTCATTACAGAATCAATCAGAAGGATTCAGGAAGAGGCAGGAGGTGAACATGCAGTCATTGCCCTGTCTGGTGGTGTTGATAGTTCAGTCTGTGCTGAACTGGCATCGCGTGCAATCGGTGACAAACTCATCCCGATTTATGTTGATACCGGGTTGATGCGCAAGGGAGAAACCGCACGGATAAAGGAAATATTTGGTCACCTGGGTGTCAGGATTATTGACGCAGGCGAGGAGTTCATTTCAGCCCTTGCCGGTGAGTCAGATCCTGAGAAAAAACGTAAGATCATTGGTGAGAAGTTTATCAGGATCTTTGAACGTGAAGCCCGTGCAACAGGTGCCAGGTACCTGCTCCAGGGAACGATCTACCCGGATTGTATTGAGAGTGAGGGAGGCATCAAAAGTCATCACAATGTTGGTGGTATGCCCCTCTCGATAGAGTTCAGCAAAGTGATTGAGCCACTCCGTGAACTATACAAGGATGAAGTAAGAGATGTGGCTGAAGCCCTTGGACTACCAGGTGAGATAGCACATCGAATGCCGTTCCCAGGTCCTGGTCTCTCAGTCAGGGTGGTCGGAGCGATCACCCGTGAAGCGATTGAGGTGGTCAGGGAAGCAAATGCAATCGTTGAAGATGTCCTGGTTGAGAAGTACCGTCCATGGCAATGCCTTGCAGCACTCGTCGGTCTTGGTACCGGTGTAAAAGGTGATAACCGATTACATGGGTGGATCGTTGCAGTGAGAGCAGTGAACTCACGCGATGGAATGACCGCTGATCCAATAGAGATCACCTGGGAAGACCTGGCAGAGATCCAGGGTCGTATAACCTCAACTATCCCGGCAGTTTCACGGGTGGTCTATGATATCACGCCCAAACCGCCGGCAACTATCGAATATGAATGAGATGTAACAATGAATTTCGAATCAAATTATCGGGAACTTGAATCACAATATATCATGCCTGCATTCAGCAGGGAGATCATGATCACCAAAGGGTCCGGATGCACTGTCACCGATGCTGACGGGAAGCAATATCTTGATCTTGTAGCAGGAATCGCAGTGTGCAGTACCGGCCACTGCCATCCAAAGGTAGTCAAAGCAATAGCAGAGCAGGCAGCAGAACTGATCCATTGTTCGAACCTGTTCTATGTTCCGCATCAGGGTGCTCTCGCAAAAAAACTGGTAGAGATATCAGGACTTCCAGGAAACGCGAAAGCATTCTTCTCCAACTCTGGAGCAGAGGCAATGGAAGGAGCCCTGAAATTGGCACGGATCAGAACCGGAAGAAAAGAGTTCATTGCATGCGAGGGAGGTTTTCATGGGCGGACTATGGGGTCCCTTGCCTGTACCCATAAACCTGCTATCAGAGAGCCTTTCATGCCTCTTCAGCCGTTTACATCGTTTGTACCCTACGGTGATGTACAAGCACTGAAGGGTGCAATTACAGAGGAGACAGCTGCCGTAATTCTTGAACCGATTCAGGGTGAAGGGGGTGTCATTATTCCCCCTCCAGGATACCTGAAGCAGGTCAGGGAGATCTGTGATGCCAAAGGTGTCCTCCTCATCGTTGACGAGGTTCAGAGTGGTATGGGTAGGACAGGTCACTGGTTTGCATTCCAGGAAGAAGGAATTCATCCTGATATTATTACCATGGCTAAGGCTATGGCGAGTGGATTTCCCATGGGAGCTATCGTTGCACGGGAAGGACTTGAATTTGGGAAATCAGAGCATGGAAGCACCTTTGCAGGGGGGCCAATAGCCTGCGCTGCAGCTCTTGCATCGATTGATGTTATTGGTAAAGTACTTCCTGAAGTTGCAGCAAAGGGTGAGCGGTTCAGGGCAGCACTCGCTCATCTCAATCCCCGGGTTAAGGGACTGATGATCGGGATAACAATTGGCGATCATTGTGCTGACGTTCAGAAAGAATGTGCAGTACATGGCCTGCTTGTTAACTGTGCAGCACACGGGAACCTGAGGCTTGTCCCCCCATTGACAATCACGAATGCCGAAATAGACAAGGCAACAGGTATCATCAATGCAGCAGTCAGTAAATTCGCGAGTTCGTGATATCTACAAGCAGGAAGGGTATGTGTATGCCCGCTCCCCTGAAGAGATAGCAGAGACCTATGGTTTTTCAAGGGTTGCACGGCTGGCAAGCAATGAAAATCCCTTCGGTCCTTCTCCTCTTGCGGTTGCTGAAGTACAGAAAGCACTTGCTACTATTCACCGGTATCCTGATACCGGAGGAGCCGGGAGACTGATTCAGGCACTCAAGGATTACCATGGTGACTATGAGTTTGTAACCGGTGTTGGGATGGACGGGGTTATTGAGACCTGTATCCGTGTACTGGTAAATCCGGGTGAGGCCGTTGCCGTATCAGTCCCGACCTTTTCATTTTACGGGCTTGCAGCAAAGGCCCAGGGAGCAGAGGTTATCAAAATCCCACGGAGAGATGACTTCACAGTAGATGTTGATACTTTCATATCTGCAGCCAAAAATGCAAAGATAGCATTCCTATGCAGTCCTAACAACCCAACCGGAACCATGACTTCTCTGGAAGATGTTGAAAGGATCGCAGATGCACTGGATGGCATCCTCTTTCTGGATAATGCATATGTTGAATTTTCAGAGATCGATTACCGCTCCCTGATGGAAAAGCACGATAACCTTGTTATCGGACGGACCATGTCGAAGGTCTTCGGCCTTGCCGGCTGTCGGATCGGGTATGCTTTTGTTCCATCGTGGCTGAAACCGGTGTATGAAAAGGCAGCAACCCCGTTCACGGTTAATACTCTGTCACTTTCTGCAGCAACCGGTGCCCTTGCTGATAAGGAGTACGTTGAGCGCACAATCAGGCATGTGAGATCCTGGATCCAGAAATTCCACGATATATGCAAACTACCGGTTCTGCCGGGAGGAGCCAACTTTGTGATGATCGACACCGCACCAATGAGTGGAGATGAGTGCGCGGCACGGCTTGCAGAGAAAGGTGTCATCGTTAGATCATGCCGGTCCTTCCCCGGTCTTGCTGATCACTACATCAGGGTCTGTGTGGGTGAGGACTGGGAATGTGAACAGTTCCTCTCAGGAATTAACCAGATATGCTGATTGCCCTGACCGGGACTCCCGGGACCGGGAAATCTACCGTATCTGATGAACTTACAAACCGTGGTCATCAGGTCATCAGGGCAAACGATACTATCGGTCCATACATCATCGAAGAAGATGATGAAAGACAGGCACACGTCATAGATACAGATCGGTGGCGTGATGAGTTCCCTCTACTGGATGGAATTGTTGAAGGACATCTTACTCATCTCCTTCCTGTATCACGGGTTATCGTTATCAGGTGTCGTCCTGATGTTCTAAAAGAGCGACTTGTTGCCAGGGGGTATCCTGACGAGAAGGTTGCCGAGAATGTGGAGGCAGAACTACTTGATGTTGTCCTCATTGAGGCAATGGAAGAGCATACCCCTGAGATGATATATGAGATGGATGTAACCGATAAGACAGTTGCCGAGGTTGCAGATATGATAGAAGGGATCCTGACCGGAGATGTACCCCCCAAACATGGTGTTGTTGATTGGCTTTCCACCTGTGTGGACTTATTATGACACTTGACTCGTACCGGGCACAGGTTAAACCTTTCATAGATCCTGTTGTATCCGCAACTGTCCGGATAGGTCTCACCCCCAACTTCTGTACGATACTCTCATTGATTGCTGCAGCAGGTGGAGGATATGCATTTTTCAGAGGCGATATTCTCTTCGGCACCTTTGGGGTGATTCTGAATGCGTTCTTTGATGGGCTTGACGGGGCAATGGCACGGGCACTCGGACAGCAGGGGCTCAGGGGTGATTTTCTGGATCACACCGTTGACCGGTATGCTGACATCTTCATCCTGTGTGGTATATTTTCAGGCCCTCTCTGTGCCTGGTGGATTGGGATTTTCGGTCTCACAGGCGTTCTGATGTCATCGTACATGGGGACACAGGCGCAGGCTGTAGGTGTAGGCCGCTTTTATGGAGGTCTACTTGGCAGGGCTGACCGGCTCGTACTTCTGATGGGTGTCTGCATCGCCAGCCTGTTCATCCCGGCAGAAATTCTTGGGCTCAGTCTCTTTGCATGGCTGCTTCTGATCTTTGGTATATTCGGGCATGTGACCGCAGCACAGCGCTTTGCCCATGTTTGGAAACAACTTCCCTGATTCCGGGAAACAAAATTTTTGATTATATTGCCGGTACCACAAGTGTTCCTGGTTTCTCCATATAGAGCCAGTATCCCTGCTTTGGGTCTAGTAACTGCTCTCCATTTCCTTTCTGAATAGGTGGATAGTACTGCTGGGATTGTGCATTAAAGCCCAGAATATATGACCATTGAAGGTCATCGAATACTTCTTCAGGGGCCGTTGCGTTTGCTCCTGGAAAACTTATCAGATTCCAGCCTGCTGAAAGTGATCTGGTCAGGTTTCCTTCAGGCCCTGATGTAGCAACCTGCAAACTGATGTCTACTGGTTTTGCTACATAGATCCAGACCGCTGTCAGGGGATCGAGATCTGAATCTTTGGTCAATCGCTTCCACTGTCCTGTAGTACTATCCCAGGAATAAAGTGAATGGCTTGCTGTATCTACTCCAGAAAATAAACTTATTGTATCCTGTCCTGGCTCAAGGGTAACCGGGGTTGATATGAGGTTCCATCCTTTTGAGAGAGTGATAGTCTGATAGGAGGATGGGATTGCAACAATATATCCGGATTTTATTATATCCTGACATCCGTCTGCATCGCAGACATGAAGTTTTGGACTGTACACACCGGAGGTTGTATAGGTGTGAAAAGGATTCTGCTCTGATGTAGGCTGACTTCCATCCCCGAAATCGATTGACCACTGGTAGGGACTCCCAGTAATTTTAAAAGATGTTGACAGAGGGGCAACTCCTCTTCTTGGAAGTCCGGAAAGGTCATATTTCACCTCTTTCGGGTTGGATATCTGAACCTCTTTAGTTGTTGTACCATGACAGTCACCCTGACCCCAGACTGTGAGAGAAGCGTTGAACGTTCCTTCCTCTGTGTACTGGTGTTCCATCCGTGTATCAGTTCCGGTTACGCCATCTCCAAAGTCCCATGATCGTTTGGACTCATATCCTGTTGTTGTATCAGTGAACGTAATAGTTGCCGGTGCAACTCCTGTTGTTGGATTCATTGAAAAGGACGGGTGAGGCACATCAAAAATATGGATCAAATCAGGCTTGGTTATGTTCTCCTGATGGCCTGGATATTCTTTCACCAGGGTAACTGAGTATGTTCCTGCAAACTGGTAACTGTGGAATGGATTATTATCTGTGCTTTTCTCACCATCCCCAAAGTCCCACTTTTGCTTCTCTGCAAGTGATGCAGGTGGGGCAGTACTAAACTGAACACTGTGCGGAGCACACCCCTCAAGGGGGGTTGCTGTAAAATCAAGTACCTGTTTGGGGTTCACCGAAACTTTTGCAGAGGACTTAGCAGTACACCCGCAGGTTCCAAGCACAGAAAGGGTCACATTGTAGTCGCCAGGTTTCTCATACCGGTGAGTGGGACCTGCACTCTCTGATGTTGCAGAATCACCAAAATCCCAGATATATCTGAGCCCCTCACCTGCATCTGTTCTGAATTTTATCGTTGCCTCATCATCACCACGTTCAGCAAAAATTTTTGGTGAATCTACTGTGACAAAACCAGGTTTGACAACATCGCTGCAGTATCCGTTGTAGCAGTAATGAAGCCCGACATCATAACTTCCACTGAACCCGTAACAATGTGAACCATGGGATTCAGGTGATGTTGTGTTGTCTCCAAACATCCAAGTCCATGACTGGGGTTGGTTAATCATATCAAGATCAACGCAAAGGGGAGCGATTCCTCTCCGGGGAGACCCGTTGAAATCAGGAGCATATTTTGAGGTTGTATGGATGTAATCGGGTCGTGTCAGAGTATAACTTGCCTCTTCTATCGAGTAGGTCAGGGTTACCATGTAATTGCCTGGTTTTTCATAGTAATGGTTGGGATCTTTCTCATAAGATGTAGTCCCGTCTCCAAAGTCCCATGAAAATGTTTCAGCAGGTCCGGTGACTGAAAACTTAGTGGAGAGGGGAGCCACTCCCTCCAGTTTTTCTGCAGTAAAATTGACCTCTTCTCCCTGGGAAACCTGGATGTAATTATATTTTGAGATCTTATCGCAGTTTCCTTGGGCGCAGTAGGTCAAAGTTGGGGAGTAGAACCCAGGGTGCTGATACTGATGTTGAGGATTTGAATCAGAACTCTCTTGTCCGTCATCAAAATTCCAGAGAATATTTGTCGGATTTCCGGCAATCGTAAACTGAACATTAAGTGGAACTGTCCCGTTAACAGGGTCTGCAGAATAATCCACCAGGTTTGCGGGATCTTTAACTTTGATATAATCTTCTTTATTTACCTCACCAGATTTCTGACCAATTGAATACTTCAGTTTCACCCAATATGAACCCGATTTCTGATAACAGTGAACCGGGCTACGGGAGTTTGAAGTTGTCCCATCACCAAAATCCCAGAGGTAGTCAGCGAGGGGTCCGGAAACAGTGAATTTGGCACAAACCGGTGGGTAACCTTCAAGAGGAGTGGCTGAAAAATCAACAGCCCATTCTGAAGTCATGGTCCCGTTCTCATATTGTGCCATGACCGATTCATTTTCCTGATTCTGATTATCAGCAGTTACAGAACAGATGATGGAAGATCCGAGTATCATTCCTACGAGTAAGAACCCTAGCAAACTCCTGTGTGTATTCAAACCGGTCGTTCCGATCATATTCTCCTGATCAGATATCGATGCAGACAAGAAAAAGTGTACCTGGTTCTGTTCTTTTATAATGGCAAGCTTTGAATTTAGAACCAACTGTCAAGAGTCCGTTGTTTTCCCCTGCCACTGATCTTCTCAAGCACCGGGTTTATTCTGTCTTCAGAAAATCCGTAATCCCCACAGAGAAATGATATGATCCTATCATGATCTGGTTTTTTCCATTCGATAGGGTAATTCCCGGATACTGGGGGATTCAGGAAAAAATTCCGTATTGGTTCAGGATCTATGTCCGGAAGTTTTAAGGCAACAACCTCTTTGAATTCACCAGCTTTGATCTTTTTGAGTGCGGTCTTTGCACCGACTCCGACTGCTCCCTCGTTGAAATCAGTCCCAACCAGAATAGCCACATCAATAAGTTCCTCTCTTGTTAGATTGAGGCCCGTGAGTACATCATCAAGGACTACTGTTTCTGGCAGGACATTTACCATCCTGCCGTGAGATCTTCTCTTTCCTGACACTGTCAGGTTCCGAACTAGGAGTGGTGCCCCAAAGAGCAGAGTATCGTAATCCTGGGATGCAACGTACCTGGCAACACCTGTTCTTACCATATTGGAGGCATCAGCCTCACCTTCTGATGGAGCATTAATAACCGGGATTCCGAGCAGATCAAGTAAATTACGGGCTGAAGATAAGACTTCGTCATCAAGTTTTGATGACGCCATTGCATACCTGAATGCTCCGGCAGTATCGCCTTCTCGTTTTGCCTGATCCCATTTCTCCTGAGCTTCTTCTCTGACTGCCCGTCGTTCCCCTATTGTCCGTGCCTTTAATTCGGGAGGTTTACCGTCAAAGATCCAAACCGGCTGAATTCCCTGTTGGAGAAAGTTAGTGGTACGGAAAAAGATCCCTGACAGATGTGAGGTTATCCTCCCTTCTTTATCCATGAGCGGTGTTCCATCCGGCTGTCTGATGATGGACAGAAACTGATAGAGCGCGTTGAATGCATCAACAGATGCAACTCCGGTAAGATCCTGTGATTCCGCCGGATGTTTATATGGGGCAATAATATCGCGTAAGGCTACACCCATGTGATTCTCTCCATATCAGTCAAACCGGTCATTAAAATCGATATGTACCAGATCTATGATGGGCAATAATCCCACATTGAGAAAATTGATCTGATATGATTGTGACCGGTCTTCTGAGGTATGTTTTCTCTCTGTGTAATAGGGATTTGTTCTATGTAAGGCATGCGCGGGACTTATGGCGATAATGTGTTCCATCAGCGTGAAAGAGAACAAGTTGAGTTGCCTTTCCGTGTGGGATATAATTATGTACCATTCAGAGTCTTCCCTCTTAGGCACATGGAATCATCTGATAATCAGTTTGCAAATACTCACATCACAGGAGGAAGGGCACTAAATCCGATCCTTTCCCTTGCTGCAATGCCTCTGATGCTCCTCATTGTTGAAGCAGGAGCAGTTGTCCTGTCAGTTCCGATGATCCAGTCGGGGTATGCGGTCTTTGAAGATCCATCATCGTATGAAAACCCGATCTGGTTCATTGCAATGCTGCTTGGATTCACTGTGGTACTCCTTGCTCTGTTAAAGTACCGCCTGAAATGGGCTATACAACTAGTCATCTGGGCATCGCTTTTTCTCTCGTTTATCTATGTTTTCACAGGTCTGCTCTCTCTTGCAGGATTAGATATGGCTGTTTCTACTGCCATTGGATTACTCCTCTCGGTTGGGGCAACCGCTCTCCTTGCAAAATATCCTGAATGGTACGTGGTTGATGTACTTGGAGTACTTCTTTCAGCCGGGATTGCCTCGATATTTGGAATATCACTCGAACCTGTACCTGTCATACTGCTCCTCGTTCTTCTCGCAGTCTATGACGCGATATCAGTGTACCGGACAAAACACATGCTGACCCTTGCTGAAGGAATTATTGAAAACAGGATGCCTATCATGGTTGTTGTTCCCAAAAAAGAGGGGTACTCATTCATCAGGGACGGCGTCGGTGGTATGGTACAGCCTGCAAAAACTGGTGAAAGCTCTGATTCTCTTCATAGGGATCAGGACCAAAAACCCGAGCGGGCTGCATATCTGATGGGGCTTGGTGATCTTATCATGCCCTCTATCCTTGTAGTTTCAGCAGCGGTGTTTCTGCCAGCAAAAGGGATGTTTGGGTTTTCTATCCCTGTTATTACTACAATGATTGGTTCAGTTGCAGGGATGGCATTACTTCTCTATTTCGTCTCGTCTGGGAGGCCTCAAGCCGGACTCCCGCCACTTAATGGAGGGGCGATCATAGGATTCCTTATCGGCTGGTTCCTCGTCGGGATCTGAGTATCCCTGACGTCCGGGGTGGTGGGCTGCACCGGGAGCGGGTTTTTCTGAGAGGAGCATCTCAAGTACCTCTTCAACCCCTTCACCCGATGCTGTTGACATAGCCTTGTATCCTTCAAGTGTTTTTACATCTGATTTGTTTACAACAGCTATAATCGGAACATGGACTAATTCCCTGATCTCATCCAGTAGGCGCATCTGATCTTCAAGAGGAAATCCGCAGTAGGTACTTGGGTCAAGGATAAACAGGATAACATCAGCGGTGTTGATGATCGCTGAAATCGCCTGCTTTTCGATGGTGTTTCTCTCTTCTGCCGGGCGGTCAAGCAGGCCGGGTGTGTCGATTAACTGGATCTTTTCTCTGCGTTCAATCCGGTGACCGATAATCACACCCTTTGTTGTGAATGGATATGATGCGATCTCAGGCTCTGCTGAAGAGACTCTCCTAATGAATGAGGACTTGCCCACGTTTGGAAACCCTGCCACCACAATTGTGAAGACGTCCTCAATGACCGGGAGTTTACGCATGACATTCCTGACCTCATTGAGGTAGAGGAGTTGATCATCGATCTGATGAACCACCGATGCAAGTCGTGCCACGGCCTTTTTCCGGGAAGCGGTTGCATCCTCATCGCTGGAGAATCTGACATCCTTGGCAAGTCCTCCTTTATGATCTTTTGTCCATCTTGCTGCCCAGCCGACGGCTCCAAGAGCCTTGCGAAGATGTTCAGTGCCCCAGATTATGTCAAAGAGATCCTGGTAAAATCGGGGCAGATTATCCATTTCCGGGAAACCTTGGATTACTGAGACGAGTTTATCGTGAACCGAAAGGTATGCTGCTCTTACAAATTCTTCTGATGCACGTTTCTTCTGTTTCTTCTCACGCATCTTAGCTGCAGCCCGGCGAAGTGCCCTGTCAAGGACCTCGTCTGCGGTTGGTACAGTAGGTATCCGTTCGAAGTTCATTGCTTGCTTATTATTATTGATATCCATACGAAGCTCTGCGCTTGTGGGATTAGTGGGGGTGCTGACTGGATAATCGTTTACAACGATAAAAATTTCTTATCCATCTCTCTCGTTGTGGCTGATATTGCTTCATATTTTTTTGCCCCATAATTATTCTACCGGGACAGGTTCATGCGAACTAAAGACATAAGCCATGAGTGGGTTGCATCTCGCGGGAGAAAAATCAGACGATTAAGGGATTTGCACAGGTGAAAACATATTGAATCAGGTCTAACATGTGGTCGCGTTCATTTTTCTAGGTATTGAAAGGAGAAAATATTCAGGTAGGTTTCATCCTCTCTGGTTCTTTTTAAAGCTTAAAAACCATCATGATTTATCATGTAGATGAACTCAATTAAATCAGATATACCTGTACGCACTGTCCTACATGTGGATTCGCCAATTTAAGGAATAGTCGTGCAGTGAATAATGTCATGATCAACGTGCAAACGAGGTAATATTATGGATCTGTCTCTTATCCAGAACGATATCCTCATCACCCTCATCAGTCTCTATGAGAAGAAGTCGATACCGATCAAGGGGGAGGAGATCGCTGATATCATTCGCAGGAATCCTGGAACTGTCAGAAACCAGATGCAGGCACTAAAAGCAATAGGCCTTGTTGATGGTATTCCCGGGCCAAAGGGTGGATATCATCCAACTGCTGTGGCATACAAGGAACTCAATCTGAAACGTGATGGGGAGGTATATGAGGTTAAAATCTCTCGCGACAGCGAGGTCATCCCTGGTGTCAAGGTTGCCGAGATTATCTTCACCACCCTCTCACACGCTGATATCTGTCATGCCCAGATCAAGATCATCGGAAGCGTGAAACTCTTCAACATCGGAGATGTGATCACCATCGGTCCGACTCCGATGAATAAACTGATGATCAAGGGTGAAGTGTTTGGAAAAGATGAGAATGAGCCTGCACTCATTGTCTCAATCCTTGAAATGGTCTCACTTCCAAAAAAGCCTATCCGCAGTTACATGACTGCCCCCATTAAGATGCTCTCAACCAGGTCAACCCTGATGGACGCAATCCATCTCTTCAATAAATACCGGATCCACGGCGCACCGGTTATGGAAGGGAACTTTCTCATGGGAATCATCACGATGACCGATATTCTCCTGGCAATTGAAGAGAAGATAAGCCTGGAAGCACCGGTAAGCGAGGTTATGACCGAAGAGGTAATTCAGGCTGATGCTTCTGTCCAGATTTATGAAGTAATCCGCAAGTTTAAGGAGAAACAGATTGGGAGACTGGTTGTCGTAGAAGATGGACAGCCGATTGGGATCCTGACTCAGTCTGACATCTTCAGGGTTATTCCCACACACTAACCTGTTGTCGAGTATTATGTGACTTTGGTACCTACAGAGGGTATCCTGAATTTTTTCCTGTTATTGATATGGGTTTGATGACTAACACGGCAACATTGTCAAGTTTATCCTGAAAAAAGTTATCAACCGGGTATGACGCATATTTTTCAGAGAACACTTTGAGCAGGCGGTTCTTCTCCTTATATTCTTCGACAAACCTTACTGTGCCACGTCCGATGACGCTCCTGTACCGCATCCCATACCCGCATACATTGGTATCGGTGACGAGATCGATATCTGATTCAACCGCGAATGATGCGTGAGGATTGTTCTTAAGTAGACGTATCTTATCTCCGACAGGGGATGAGTGTAAAATAAGCCTCCCCTCATACCATACAAAATTCATCGGTACCAGACAGGGATACTCGTCGTCGCCAGGAATGGCAAGATGACAAAAAAGTGCCTTTTTGAGAACAGCATCAATCCATCCCTGATCCTGGACTTCTTTATCTGTTCTGTGCATATAAATGGATTTATTGCTTATTCTTTTCAATCACTGCGATCAAACCTGCACTGATTGCTGCAATCTTTCGGTCATTCCGAAGTGGGGTTGCAAGTTGGGTCATCCTGGTCTCGTCTTCCTGGATGTACCGCTTGAGAGTCTTTGAGATATGTTCTTCCTGGAGGAAGTGTGTGGATGTGTTCCCGGAAATGAATTCTGGGTTATGCATGATGGCATGATGTAGCGGGAGTGTCGTTTTCACACCCAGAATTACGTACTCATAGATTGCGCGACGCATTCTTGCAATTGCCAGATCCCGATTCATACCCCAGGCACAAAGTTTGGCAATCATAGAGTCATAGTGGGGAGGAATTGTATATCCAGCATGAATACCTGAGTCAAGCCTGATTCCAGGACCCCCGGGAGAGCGGTACCTGACAATCTTCCCGGGATCTGCAGCAAAGTTGTTCAGAGGATCCTCAGCATTGATACGACATTCGATGGCATGACCTCTGATGGTGATATCTTCCTGAGCATATTCTAGAGGATCTCCTGCAGCAACCACGATCTGTTGCCTGACAAGATCAATACCTGTTATAAGTTCTGTGATGGTGTGCTCGACCTGAAGCCTGGTGTTCATCTCCATGAAGTAATAGTTCCCGTTATCATACAGGAATTCAACAGTACCTGCGTTCACATAATCGGCCGCATCTGCAACTTTCAGGGCAGAATCTGTCATTCGCTCACGCAGTTCTGGTGTCATCACCGGGCAGGGTGCTTCTTCAATCAGTTTTTGGTGCCTGCGTTGGATTGAACACTCACGCTCGAACATATGGACGCCATTATTATGCTCGTCACAGAAGACCTGTACCTCAACGTGCCGTGGTTTCTGGAGGTACTTTTCGATAAAGACCGTCCTGTCTCCGAATGCAGACTCTGCAATTCGCATGGCTCCTTCGATCGCCTGTTCGATTTCTGAAGGGTCATGCACAATCTGCATCCCAATCCCGCCACCACCAGCACTGGCTTTAACAATCACCGGATATCCAATCTCATCAGCAATTTTTGCTGCCTTGCTGATATCATCAATACCTCCGTCTGTTCCTGGAAGGACCGGAACTCCGGCGTCTTTCATCGTCTGCTTGGACCTGATCTTGGATCCCATTGCCGCGATGGTCTTCTTCTTCGGCCCGATGAAGGTAATACCTTCTTCTTCACAAAGTCCCGAAAATGCAGCGTTTTCAGCTAAAAACCCGTAACCTGGATGGATTGCCTCAGCACCGGCGGTCTTTGCAACCGCAATGATCCGCTCCATGTTCAGGTAGGACTTTGATGGCGGAGCAGGTCCTACTGGAAAGGCTTCGTCTGCGTAATGTACAAAAAGTGAATTTTTGTCAGCTTCTGAGTAAATAGCGACTGTATCAATCCCGAGTTCGCGGCATGCCCGCATAACCCTGATTGCGATCTCTCCACGGTTGGCAATGAGTATTTTGTCAAAATACTTCATTCGATCACCATGAGCACGTCGCCGCTCAGGACCGTGTCGCCAGTGTCGACAAAGATATCGGTGACAACCCCGTCACGTGGGCTGCTTATCGGGTTCTCCATCTTCATGGCTTCAAGGATAAGCAGGGTCTCACCGGCTTTTACCTCATCTCCACGGCCGACCTTCATCTCGAGAATCATCCCCTGCATATTACTCCTGACTCCGCCTGGCATATCCTGCTTTGGCGGACCCGAGACCTTTGGCTTCTCCTTTGCCTGTTGATCACCGATTGCAAGGATCCGGACTGTGAAGGTCTCACCATCAACTTCCACCTGCATGGAATCGGGCATCTCAAAACCCGAACTCTTCTTAGCAGAACGAGTAGGGATCTTCTCAGCCTGCCTCTCACCCTTCAAAAATGATGGGGCAATTGCCGGATAAAGGATGTATGTCAAAACATCCTCTTCCTTCTTGATCAGGTCTGCATCCTGTGCCTCTTTCTTCATCTTTGCATACATTGGGTCCAGGAGATCAGCTGGGCGCTGAGTGATCACCTCCTCATCACCGATGATCAGATTGCGGATCTCATCAGAGACAGGGCCTGGTGAACGGCCGTAAAGCCCTTTGACATAGTCACGGACTTCTTTGGTAACGTTCTTGTACCGCTCTCCTCCAACCAGGACATTAAATACAGCCTGGCTCCCGACAATCTGAGATGTCGGTGTTACAAGCGGAGGATACCCGAGGTCACGACGTACCTCTGGGACCTCACGAAATACATCATCAAGCCGGTCAAGTGCATCCTGTTCCTGTAATTGGGAGACGAGGTTTGTGATCATGCCGCCAGGAAGTTGATAAATCAGAACATCACTATCCACCCGTTCGGCAACTGGTGTAAAGAGAGCATCGTACTTCTGCCTGATTTTCATACATTCATCCCTGATCTCACGAAGAATGAGCAGATCAATCCCGGTATCCCGTGGAGTTCCTTTGACAGATGCAACAGTGCTTTCAGTTGGTGGCTGGCTGGTTCCAAGTGCGAACGGAGACATGGCGGTATCAAGGATATCGACACCTGCCTCAATAGCTGCCTGATATGCCATTGAAGCGATCCCACTCGTGGAGTGGGAGTGCAGATCTACGATTACGTCCATCTCATCCTTTATTCCGGTGATAAGGGCTCGTGTCTCTTCAGGCATGGCAAGGCCTGCCATATCCTTGATGCAGATAGAGTCACAATCATGGGCGTAGAGTTCCCGAGCCATTTCAATAAACCCTTTTGTTGAATGAACCGGGCTTATTGTGTATGAGATGGTGGCCTGCAGGTGTGCCCCTGTCTCCTTAACCCGGGTCATTGACCTCTCCATGTTTCTGATGTCGTTGAGTGCATCAAAGACCCTGAAAATGTCTACCCCATTTTTGTATGAGAGATCGATGAACCGATCTACGACATCATCTGAGTAATGCCGGTATCCGACAAGATTCTGGCCGCGGAGGAGCATCTGGATTGGGGTGTGTTTAAGTTCCTCCTTCAGGGTGGTGAGACGGTGCCATGGGTCCTCATTCAGGAATCTGATGCAACTGTCAAAAGTTGCACCTCCCCATGCCTCAACTGAAAAAAAACCGGCTTTGTCTATTGCCCGTGCGAGCGGGATCATATCCTCGGTCCTCATCCGTGTTGCGATAAGAGACTGATGGGCATCCCTGAGTGTGGTATCGGTGATCTGAAGCTTCGTATTCCGGGCTGGACTCATATTGCCACCTCTGAATCGGCAGGTTGCGATTCAAACAGAAAAGGTTCAACCGGAGACTTTAAAAAAGTCTCAGAGTATCACGGAGACTGCCAAAATCAGCACGCAAAATGCTCCGGCACCGATATCAAAATATGAGGTCACAAAAGAGGGACACAGGCTGCCACCCCCCTGATATCCTCGAAGTGCAAGGACATCAGCTCGTTCACGGGCAAGCCTCAATTGCCTGACAAGAAGACTGGCAATAATTGGCGGGAGATTTGTTCCTGAAAGCCGCTGATCTTTCTGCGAGAGCGCGATCCGGGTTCGTCTGAGCTCGTCAGCAAGGATCTCAATTGTAGATATACTCATTTCCCCGACAAGTCCGAGATCGAATCCATTTCTCCTCCCGAAAAGCCAGACTGAAACATCAAGGAGTTCTCCCGGATACCGCTCATTGTAGGCCCATGAGGCGATTACAAGTACAATCGATATTCGTATGAGATAGGACACTCCATCGCCTCCCGACCACTCTGTTGCAATAGCAGCTATTGCAGGAAGCATGAAGACCATGGCACCGGTGCGGAGATCGTGGAATGAGGTTCTTCGATTAGTACAGGTTAACCACCAGACCACTGTGAGAAATGCTCCGGTAAGGGAGAGAAAGGAAACAATCGAGAGGAGTAACACAACACCGAGCCTTATCCGCGGATCCTGCATGCCGCCTCCACAAGATCCTGCCATGAGAGTCCTGAAAGTTCAGGGTCATTCTTCAGAAGAAACCTGATGAGTGGAGGAGGGTTTTTCCAGTGGCGAAGTGCCCCTGGAATATTCCCGATTTCTGAAAGAATCCCCTCCTGCATCTCCCATAGATGGTTAATTGAGGGAAGAGTAGTGATATCATGACTGATGATAATAGTGATTCCATCCCGATTTTGAGAGAGGTGAGATGAAATCCAGTACCTGGCTTCCTCATCAAGGCCGGCAAATGGCTCATCGAGTACCATTAGATCATACTTGCCAAGAAGCATGCACGCGAGATGAATCCGTTTGAGTTCTCCCCGAGAGAGAGTAAGAAGGTCGTCGCAGCCCCTACCCTGAAGTCCGGCAGTCTCAAGAACCTGGTCGGGATCGCGTTTCCAACTAAGGATCTCTTCCACGACTGTTGTTGTAGTGATGTGGTATTCAGGAAACTGCATTGAGAGTACAGAAGTCCGTATCCCGTCATATGTCATCCTGCCATCTGCTGGTTCAATCACCCTGCAAAGAATCTCTCCGAGGGTAGATTTCCCCGATCCCACCTTTCCTGTGAGAAGGTGAACTCCCTGATAAAATGTCCCGCTTGCCAGGAGTGAAAAGTTATCTCTCCTGATTGAGACCTTCTCAAGAGTCAGATGCATATACGGCCCTCCAGAGGGCGGGGTCTCTAAGTGTCCGGAGAAGGGGGAATCGTTTAGAGCCTTTTATTGAGCTTTGGTATATCTCATCGGGGGTCCCTGTACGAAGGACCTCTCCTTGTTTTATTACGATCACATGATCAGCAGATGTTACTCGTTCAGGCCGATGGGTTGCAAACAGAACATGTGGCACACCCACATTCCTGATGATAATATCCACTGTGCCAAGTGTGAATGAATCAAGGTGGGAATCAGTCTCATCTAGGATTAGAACCTCAGGGTTTGTGATGAGGGCAGAAGCAAGTGCAATAAGGACTTTCTCTCCTCCAGAAAGGGAACGAACTGGCCTGTTAAGCAGATGTATAATGCCCATGGTCCTAGCAAGTTCACGTACTGACTCCTCTATTACCCTGCATGGTTGAAATGAGAATCTGAGTGGTGAAGCGATCTCATCCATAACCCGGGTGAAAGTCATGTTGAGATCAGGGAACTCACCGACCCATCCGACAGTAGTCTTCCGGGGTTCCGTGTTGTTGATCCATATGTATCCTTGAATCGGAATTTGAATCCCTGCAATCATCTCAAGGAGTGTTGTCTTACCTGATCCATTCGGTCCGGTGATCGCTACCAGCCCTGGTTTAATAGTTAACTCAGGGATGGATAGACATCCGCACCTGATCGAACTGATGTGTATCATTGACGGGCTGAGTTATGCGGATTTTTTTCGAGCCTTGCCGCAATCACATAGACTGCTACACCTTTGATAAGATCTCCGGGAAGGAAAGGAATCATTCCAGAAACAAGGGCTGCATTGATTGACATTCCTGTAGATAAAACAAGCCAGATGATCCCGAAGAAGTAGATGAATGCCGTGGCCAGAAGAAGGCCCGCGATCCTGATTTCACGGGAGACATACTCATATGCAATCCCTGCTGTGAGAACTGCAGGAATAAACCCAATCAGGTATCCTCCGGTTGGGCCGAAGATGACCCCAAGTCCTGCCATTCCGTTATGAAAGACAGGAAGGCCAAGTGCACCAAGGACGAGATAGAGAACCAGAGGGATGATTGCCTGTCTCTTCATCACAGCAGCTGCAAGAAGTACTGCAAGAGTCTGGAGGGTGATAGGGACCGGAAAGATAGGAAGAGGGATAGGTATTGAAATCCAGGAAAAAACTGCTATAAGGGCAACAAAAAGGGAACTATTGGTTAGTGTTGTTGCACGGTCCAGGTTGCCAAACATCTTCAGATATGTACGCAGTCACCAGCTATGACTTTCTCTATTTTACCGTTGTCTTTTCTGACTACCAGGGCACCACTCGGATCTATATCAACAGCCTCACCTTCGAAACTATTCCTGAGCGTGTTGATCCTGACTCTGCGTCCGATAGTGGAGGAGAAGTTTTTCCACTCTCTGATGACTGCATCGTACTCTCCAAGGGTAATCATGTCATACCGGGCCTCAAACTCTTTTAGGAATGCAGCCAGAAGAGCTGCACGATCGATGTCGTGGTTCACCTCTTCACTTATTGAGGTGATAAGGTGCTTGATGGGCTCGTTCAGTTTATCAATACTGATGTTAGCATCGATGCCCAAACTTACGAGGCAGTACTTGACCTGTTCTCCCTCAGCACCGAGTTCGAGCAGGATTCCTGCAACCTTCTTATCACCGATAATGATATCATTGGGCCATTTGATGAGTGCACCAATATCAAACATCTTGCGAAGGACCCGTGCAACAGAAACAGCACCAGCTAAGGTGAGCATAAACAAGTGGTCGATGGGGATCTTTGGGGTAAGTACGATGGTGATCCAGATTCCTCCGCTTGGGGAGACCCAGGCCCTGCCCATCCGTCCATAGCCCCCTGTCTGTTCTTCGGCGATGATCACTAAACCGTGGAGGTCGTCAAGTTCACCCTGGTCAGCGAGATCTTTGCCATACCAGATTGTGGAGGGGATACTGTCGAAGTACCGCATTCTTCTGCCGATAACCTTCGTCTTCAGATGCTTGTACACCACATGGGGTCTGAAATCCATGTTGCTCTTATCAAGCATGTATCCCTCTTCATCAGAAGCGACAATGTCGTATCCGATTATCCGGAGTTCATTGATATGTTTCCATACAGCTGAACTGGAGATGGAAAGTTCTGTGCTGATATCGCTGCTTGGTACCGGTTTATCGCTCTTTTCAAGGATTTCAAGGACTTTAAAGGCAGTTGCGTACATACGTTCACCGTTTAGCGTTGATCTGTTCTGATGGAAGCGGACAAGGATCCTTTCCGCAGACTTGTTTTAGGATCATGGTCTGATGTTCCATGAGTGTGGCAAGGTCAAAAATGCCAGTGATATCGACGAGACCGATAGCTGCAATGGAATCTCCTGATTTGTCCCGGACCGGGGCAACGATGACCGGGACCCCTTTGTATGGTCCGGTTTTCGGGGTCTTTTTTATGACCTTGTTTGAGGAGAGAACCTCATCCAGTACAGGGCCCAGGTATGCACGATCAATAACAACTCCCTCCTCAATTCTGACGCCTGGAGTGTTACGAGCTTTTGCAGTCACCGGAAGTCTGCCGACAATCTCGTGGATTGACAAGCAGATGGGGATGAGATCTTCGGCTGTTGCATCAGCCGATATGATATAGTGGTCCATCGATATCCCTCATATTTCCCTCGCATGCAGCTACAATAAGGTTTCGCCCTCGGTCCGGCAAATATCGCGCAGAAATCTTCTGGAAGGGTATTCATGGAGGCTTGTCAGGATGATCCTACCTGCGCCGAGCGAGTATTCTACCAAAACCGGAGCCCCCCGCATTCTCATCCTGACTGCCGGCCCTTGTTTGTCAGGTCTATAGCCCTGAATATGAGCGTCAGTTTCTGTGTCTGGGATCTGAAAATCACCATCAATAGAAATTGTTTCCGGATAATCCTCGATAATACAGTTGAGGGGATGATCATCCCTGTCTTCTGGTTTCCCTTCAGAGAACCCGAATCTATATTGAATTATCACTGGAAGCCAATCATATACATCCGGACGATCGATACCTGCGCCAAATGCTATGAGTGTTCCTCCTCCCTGGATAAACCGACGTATTCTGCCTTCACATGCCCGTAATGCAGGAATGACTGAAGAGTATGCGGGGTTGGCGAACCCTCCGGGAATAATTACAGATGAGAATGTTCTTCGGAAAAAGGGTGCTGCGAGCAGATGGGGGGTGACCAGCTCAGCAGTAAAGCCACAGTCCTCTATGAGACGGGTGAACATGGTCGGACTGTCCCATATGATTCCAACCCGTCCAGTCATGGCTATCCCTTGATGACTCCGAGTGGTTCGAACCGTACAACAAGCCGCGAGATTCCAAGCCTGTCAACAACCGAGACAACCTCACTACTTGACTTGTATGCTCCAGGTGCTTCCTCTGCTATGGCTCCATCATGAGGGGCCTTCACCATGATTCCTTCACGGCCAAGACTTTCCCTCACCTGGCTACCTTTTATGGTCTTTTTTGCCTGGGAGCGCGATAGGATCCGTCCGGCTCCGTGGCAGGTGGACCCGAAGGTCCGCATCATTGCCTCATCTGTTCCTTTCAGGAGGTATGATGAGGAACCCATGCTTCCTGGAATAATGACTGGCTGACCTATCTTTGAGTAATCATGGGGGACATCGGGGCATCCCGGACCGAATGCCCTGGTTGCGCCTTTACGGTGAACGCAGACCTTTGTCAGTTTCCCATCGACAACGTGTTCCTCTATCTTAGCTACATTGTGGGCCACATCATAGACTAACTTGATATCATCGTATCCAATCCCACAGCATTTTGCGAGGACGTTACGGATCTGATGGGTGATCACCTGCCGGTTTGCCCAGGCATAGTTCGCAGATGCAGCCATTCCTCCAAAATATGCTCTCCCTTCTGGTGATGTCAAGGGGGCACACGCGAGTTGCCTGTCCGGCAGGCTGATGTGATACTTATCTACTGCCCGTTCCAGAATCTGAAGATGGTCTGTGCAGACCTGGTGACCCAATCCTCGTGATCCACAGTGGACCATAATACAGATCTGTCCTGCTTCGACTCCGAATACTTTTGCCGCTTCAGGATCGCAAATCTCGGATGCAACCTGAATTTCAAGAAAATGGTTACCTGCCCCAAGGGTTCCACTCTGTGGTACTCCTCGTGACCGTGCTTTTTGTGAGACATGAGAGGGGTCTGCCCCCTTCATACTCCCTCCCTCTTCGCAGTGGGCAACATCCTCCTTCGTTCCGAATCCTTCCTCAACAGCCCATGTAGATCCATGGATCATCATCTCATCAAGTTGTTTTGGAGAGAGTCGAAGTGAGGACCGGGCTCCGACCCCGACAGGCACTGCATCATAGAGTTGATCCAGGATCTCCTTTTTCTTCGTGATATCGTTGATTGTGAGCGGGGTAGTAAGCAGCCTTACTCCGCAATTGATGTCAAACCCGACACCTCCCGGTGAGATCACGCCGGTATCGTAATCAAATGCTGCAACACCTCCGATGGGAAATCCATATCCCCAGTGAATGTCAGGCATTGCGAGTGAATGCCTGATAATACCCGGCATGGTTGCAACATTGGCCAATTGTGTAACCGCTCCTTCCTCAAGTGTTGCTGTCAGGTTTTCAGAGAGGAAAAACCTGCCAGGCACTCTCATTCCTTCTATAAATCCTATCGGAACCTCCCACTCGAGATCACCGGTCCGCTTTAAACCATTAATCATTGAAGGACTCACACATCGAACAATATATCCAGTACATACTCATCGTTCTGTCTGCTGATAGACAGGCCTGAAAATGATATTCCTTTCACTTCACTCCCACCTCCATGAATCTTTCGATCAAACGGCTCTCCTGAAAGCCTGGCAGTCAGGCCTCCCTCGTTCAAACTCACAGCGATCTCAGAGAAGACGACATTTTCGGTCTCGGTAAGACAGAGAAGTTCAGAGAGAAAAGCCTGGAGTATTTGTTCATGATCGATACCCGTAACAGTAAAAGAGTAAGTGCAATCAGGGCGGGCAGAACCCTGGTACATGACAGCCATAAGAGCGTGCCCACATTCTTCAAAGAGCGTCGGTATATCCTGTGCCCAGACGTGCATCAGGATGTCAGCGGTATGTTCACGCTCTTCATAGGGCATAATCAGGTAGAACCTTCGATCATAGATTCGAGGTGATAGGGAATCATATCCATGTGAATATGATCGATGTACCGTGCCTGGTACATTGAGATGTAAATAAGGTGGTCTCCTGCTTTAAGCGTAATATCAGTAGGCTTAGCAGGTTTGTATGAGACAGGTAGCAGAACTGGACCACCACAGGAAGTTGAGATTCGGAAATTGGTATTTCGCTTATTAATATAGGCGATTACGTCATCATCGATGAAGACAGAGTGTGCTCCGGCATCCACTTGGGTTCCGGTGTAGAGATCAGACATCTTCCAGACAGGTCAGACGGTCAGGGAAAAAATGCTTCTGATGAGGATCTGAAGAAGGTGTCTGCTCTGGTCTTCCACAGTGGGATGAGATAATCCTGCGCACAATTGGGGTATGTTTCTCACGCAGACGGTAGATGCGACACCGGTCACGGTCACTACGTGTTCCTACCAATATCCCTATCCTAGATGATACAATTCCGATCATACCTGATACTGAATGATAACTTGTCCTGAACGAAAGAGATAATTTTTCGTATATCTCCTGAATCGAGAGGTCATTGTGGTTTAGAAAGATTCTGAGCATTGCGTACCGGATTCCCTCATCATCCCCGGCGAGCCAGGACCTAAGGCGCTCCTCAACAATATCATGGCGCTCATCCTGATCAGTCATAATCCGAGGTATCTGGAACATCGGCTAAATGGTTTCTTCTCTTGTATTTCTGATGATTAAACGGCTCCTCTCCGCGCAGAAGGCTAATGGTTTAATCTCTATACGAACCCAACTCAGTAATGTATGGGTTTTTTCAAATACGATATCAGCTCCTCCTCTCCTGCGAAACTCTGCACATTCCCAATGATAGTGCTTGCTCTTTCGCTGGTTATCGTGGGGATGACTTTTATTCACACCGGGCTTCCGATTAAACCCGGCATGGAGTTTACTGGAGGTATCGGGGTGACTATTGTTACCGATGATACCGCAGATCAACTCAAAGCCATGTTTGCAGACTATCCTCTCATCAGTGTTGAGGAAGGGATCAATCAGGGGAAATATCTCAAGTTTGATACGATGAGTGACGATAAGGTCCTCTCCCTGAATAAGTTGATTGAGAGTAAATACAATGGTGCCAAGATTGATCAGATTGGCTCCTCATTTGGAAAGACCCTTCAGGATCAGGCGGCCTTTGCGTTGATCATCTCCTTTATCGGTATGTCAATCGTCGTTTTCCTGATCTTCCGGACCTTTGTTCCATCTGCAGCAGTGGTTATTTCAGCTTTTGCTGACATGACCATGGCAGCTGCGGTTATGAACCTCCTTGGGATCCAACTCTCCCTCGGAACAACTGCAGCACTCCTGATGCTGATTGGTTATTCTGTGGACAGCGATATTTTACTGACCTCAAGGGTTCTGAAAAGACAGGGTAAGTTTGATGATAAAGTCCATGGGGCATTTATTACCGGTATCATCATGACCTCCACAGCGTTTTGTGCCGTCTTTGCGATGTGGGTGGTCTCATGGATCGGGGGAATTGAGATCATTCACGTGATGTCTCAGGTTCTGCTGATTGGCCTTATTTTTGATGTAATGAACACCTGGCTGACCAATGTTGGTATTCTGAAATGGTATGCCACTAAGGGGAAAAGCAAACTCTCCTCAACCCTTCGTGGAGGTGCATAAATGGATACTGAGAAACTCAAGACGACACTCAAGGACTACAGGGTAGCCATCTATCTCATACTCATAATAGCCTCTATCATCGTTATATTCCCACATCCAGGCCCAAACGGAATTCAGACAAACCTCCAGTTTGGTCTGGATCTGTCTGGAGGATCCTGGATTCAGCTCGAGTTCCAGTCAGCAGTTGTAACATTCAAGACCAGTCAGCCGGTGGATCAGTTTGTATCTGATCTGAGTAAAAAGCTCAATGCTGATGTCTCACTTGTGGGCACAGATAAAATAGAAATACGTAAACTGGTGCCTGAAGATGAACTGCGTCAGATCTTCAGTGAGAACAAGACTGAATTGGTCTCATACAGCCAGGGTGTTTCCAAGGAAACTGCTGATGATATCAAACGTATCCTTGAGAACAAGATTAACAGCCTTGGTACTCGTGATGCCAAGACTTACGTAATCACCGGCCTGAACGGAGTTAGCAGGTACATCAGGATAGAGATGGCCGGCGTATCAATGAGTCAGGCTCAGGAGATCGTTGGTAAACAGGGTAAATTCGAGATTCGGGTTGTAACCACTGGAAACGAAACCGAGCATGTTGTGTTTGGTGACTCAATTGAGAGTGTTGCCAACCCGTCACAGAACCCGCCAAACAGTAACAGTTGGGGTGTCTCGTTTGCACTCAGTCCTGAAGGAGCGGAAGAGTTCAGACAGGCTGCAATCAAGTATGGTGCAGTCAAGGATCCATCAAATCACAACCTAGCAATGATGCTTGACGGTAAGATGGTATATAGCGCTCCGCTCTCACCAGACCTTGCAGGAACCCTCCAGAGCCGTGCAAGCCCGAATCTGGTTGCTTCAACCGGTGCTGGTGACAAAGGAAAAGAGGATGCAAAAAATCTTGAGATTCACCTTCGTAACGGTGCACTCCCGGTAGAAGTTAAGATAGCAGGTTCAGGTTCTGTATCTCCAGAGCTTGGTGGCCAGTTCAAGATGTGGTGCGTAATTGCAGGTATCTTTGCCCTGGTTGCAGTTGGAATCAGTATCCTGGTCAGGTATCACGAGCCAGCTATTGTGCTCCCGATGGTTCTGATCAATGCTTCAGAGGTTATCATCCTGCTGGCTATCACGTCATTCTTCCTCCAGCTCGATCTTGCCACTATTGCGGGGCTGATTGCAGTGCTTGGTACTGGTATCGATCAGCTGGTTATCCTGACTGATGAGATTCTTCACGAGGGGAAAGTTCCCTCACCAAATATCTACCTTAAACGGTTGAAACGGGCACTTGGGATCATCATCGCCTCTGCAGCAACGGTATTTATCGCCATGCTCCCTCTCGCACTTATGGATCTCTCAACACTACGTGGGTTTGCCGTTGTCACCATCCTTGGTGTTCTGGTAGGAGTACTGGTTACGAGACCGGCATACGGTCATATAATCATGGCTATCCTCTCCAAATAACCAATACCATACTTTTATCTGTTTTTTTAACGCAATTTCTGATTAGGTTATCATTATGGCAAAACCGATCCTAATCGACTTTTTCGCTGAGTGGTGCGGACCGTGTAAAAGAATGGGCCCGATCATTGAGGAACTCAAAGGCATGATGGGTGACAAGGTGGAGATCAAGAAACTCGACGTTGATCAACACATGGCAGAAGCCCAGAAGTACCAGATATCTGTAGTTCCTACTATCATTATCGAAAAAGATGGTCTCCTGGTGCAGAAGATCCAGGGAGTTACCGATGCAGAGACCCTGGCATCTATACTGAAACCACTGGTGGAGTAACGTGAAGATAGGGATCGTCGGGGGAACTGGTAAGATCGGCGAGGGAATGGCGATGCGCCTGTCCCGGATCTATGACGTACTGGTAGGCTCGCGAGAAATTGAGAAGGCACAAGATACCTGCGAGTCTTGTTTGAGATATGCCGATGATAACGGGTTGTCCTGTACTGTCAGAGGCCTTACAAACCAGGAGGTTGTGGATGGAGCGGATGTAATTATCCTGGCTATCCCATACAAGCATCTTGATTCAACGATTGCAGGGCTCCATGGTCTTGAAGGGAAGATTGTGATAAGTCCAATCAATCCCATGGAAAAGCACGATTTCTTTGAGTATATTCCTCCTACAGAGGGATCTGCTGCTCTTCACCTGAAGAAGATTCTTCCCGAATCAACCCGTCTCTGCGTCGCATTCAACAATATTGCAGGAAACCGGTGGCGTGACATCGATGGAGAACTGGAATATTCAGTTGCAGTATGCGGTGATGATGAAGAATCCAAACTCATTGTTATGGATATGATCGATAGAATCTCCCTGCTCAAATCATATGATGCTGGTCCGCTCACGATGTCACCAGTCATTGAGGGTCTGACTGCCCTGGTGAATAATATCGCCAAGTGTAATCATATGAAAGACGTTGGGGTCAGATTCGTCTGATTATTATCAGGTAAATTTATGGTATCAGGAGAAGAGGTGAGTGCTGATTTCAAGAGGTTCGGCAACCGGCTGGTTGTTGAGCATCTTGTCGGTGCTAACTTCGGTAATATGAGCGTCAAAACAGAGGATGACGGGTTTTTAATAACCAGAACCGGTTCTTATCTGGATGATCCGGGAGAATTGGTTTACGCTCCAATGTCTGGAGAAGTTTCAAAAACAGCATCCAGTGAGTGGCGTGTTCACCGGGCAGTATACCAGAATACAAGGCATCGTGCTATTGTCCATGCTCATCCTCCTTATGCGATCGCTGCATCTCTCATGCTTGATGAAGTGGTTCCTCTTGATAGTGAAGGAAAGATGTTCTGTCCTATCATTCCAATTGCTCATGGCGAACCTGGAACACAGGAGCTCGCTGAAGATATTGCCGAATGTCTTGCACTCTCGCCGCTCTGCATTGCCCGGGGTCATGGGACATTTGCAGCAGGCAAGACAATTGAGGAGGGTTACCTCTTCACCTCTCTTGGAGAACATGCATGCCGTGTTCTCTCGCTCACACGATCGTTCCAGGGGTAGAACATGAGTATTGAAGAGAAGTTTCAAAGACTGAACCCAGCAGCTCAGAATGCAGCAGAGGCTTTCATTGATTTTCTTCTCTCCCGTGAAGAGCGTGATTTCTCTTCCGATGAAGAGATGAGTGAAGAGTTTGGAAGTATTGAATCAGATCCTGCCGTGAATCAGGTAGAAAGTAATGCATTCCGATCCTCTAAGACTGATAACTCTGGTATCATCCTTGCAGAAGAACGCATGATCGAGGAAGAGAGTGTTATCGATTTTGCAGATATAAACACCCGGTTTGCCCCAAAAGATTCTCAAAAGGGCGGAAAAGATAAGGCCGGCCCTGTAAGGCAGAAAAAAATGTTTGACTGGATCTGATATCAGGTGATGTCACTTCTTTTGTTGAAGATTACACAACTCGTGATGTAGTTGAGAGTTCAATGCCTTTCTCGGTTACAATGAATGGCAATACTCTGCCGGGTGGCTGCATCCCAGAAATTTTTTTCACTTCAAGTGCCCTTATAACCTCATTTCCCCTCATCTCTTCATGTAGTTCGATGACTACGTCACAGAGTCGTATCAGAAGTATCTCATTATAGAGCTCATGAAGGCCACGGTACAGAGTAAAAAAAGCGTGATCATGTGAATCTGAAATCCACTGCCGACAGGAAGATACTCCTGAAAGAACTGGTTCAATCCCCTCTCTTATGATCAATGTAGAGAGTGAATCAACGATTATCCCTTTTCCCTCTCCCTTAAAAATATCAGAGCACGGCATGGTTCTGGAATCGATCATTCCCTCTTCCAGGTATCCATCTATCATGAAAAATGATCGTTTTTCTGGTGATATGGACCAGAACTGCCTGGCAAACCTGTCAGCCCCTGATGTTGCAGATCCAATAAGAAGGATTGAACTACCTGGAATGAATCCACCTTCAAGTGCAAGATCAAGGCCGTTAATTCCGGTTGAGCTTCTTCCTTTATAAGCTCGGATTATAACCCGGCTAGTATCTGTATCATCGGGCATGAATTATCTGGTAATAATCTGATGATGCGTACGGTATCATTATATTTTCCTCTAGTAATTAGTTATTACAATAGTATGGTGGGGGCTCTTTTCAGAATAACTATAGGAAGTGCCGGTATGAAACCGGTGTGAAAGGCCCGCCCACTGATTGGGCTGAAAGATGGCGCTCAAGATCAAATTTGGCAAAGGAAAACCAAAGTCTGGTGGAGAGAGCCAAAGCCAGGACTCCACGTCTGTATCCTCCGATATTTCCATAAAAAAGCCACGGCTCATTTCGAGCCTTAAAAAGACCGAATCAGGATCAGATAAATCAGATATTACATCTCAACTAACTCCTGAACCAGTGAAGGCAGGTATCAAAAAGTTTCCTGGAGTGAAAAGAGTAAAACCCTCCGAAGATGTAGGGATGCAAGATGCTAATCTGTCCGGTTCATTGAATCCAGAGAAGGGTGAGGAAAAATCTAAAAAAATCGGATTTTTCAGAAAATTTTGGAGTATCGCTCCCCAAAAGCGAAGAGAGGTATATAATCCTGATCTACATGGTTCTGTCGTTGATCTTACCTATATTCCACCACCGGGAGTAGAGGAGATAGAGGTATACCCTGTCAATCCCCCTTTTGCATACATCAGGATAACTTACAATTACCCAAACCATGAGTATCTCTACGAGGTTGTAGAACCCCTTTACACAGATTCAGAGAAGAAACTGCTTGATGAGTTGAAAAAGGGGATCTTTGAACGGGTGAATGTGAACACAAGACAGATCTCCCGTGAGATAGCTGCAGAGCTCCTTGAAGAGATGATGAATGAGGTCTTTGCAGATTATGCGATTCACCTGGATCCAAGAACTTATGCCAAGATCCATTATCAACTTCACAAGGATTTCCTTGGTAACGGTATGGTTGATGCAATCATGCATGACCCGTTGATTGAGGATATCTCATGTGATGGAATCGAGCGGTATCTCTTTGTGTATCATTCAAAATACGAGTCGATGGAGACGAACCTCAAGTACCTGGATCCTGGTGATCTTGACTCATTTGTCACTAAACTAGCACAGCGTGCCGGAAAGCACATCTCTGTCGCTGAGCCGATGCTTGACGCTACAATGTCTGATGGTTCACGTATCCAGATGACTCTCGGAACTGAAGTCACTGCTCATGGTTCGACCTTTACCATCCGTAAGTTCAAAGAAGTCCCCATCACGCCGACTGACCTTGTGGAATGGGGTACCTTTTCACCTCTCTCAATAGCTTTCCTCTGGCTTGCAGTGGAGAACGGGAAATCCTGTATTTTTGCCGGTGGGACCGCATCGGGAAAGACGACCTCACTAAATGCCATCTCCCTTTTTATCCCGCCTCTGGCAAAGATTGTTACTCTTGAAGATACCCGAGAACTCAAGCTTCCTCATGCAAACTGGATTCCAAGTGTTACCAGGGAGTCGTTTGATATTGCAGGGAAAGGGGAGATCGATATGTATGAACTCCTCAAGGCCGCCCTTCGTCAGCGTCCAGAGTATCTGATTGTCGGAGAAGTCCGTGGCAAAGAGGCTCTCACACTCTTTCAGGCAATGAGCACCGGACATGTTACATATTCAACGATGCATGCTGATTCAGTTGCCAGTGCGGTTCATCGTTTAGAAAATCCCCCTATTTCTGTGCCCAGGAACATGCTCTCGGCCTTGGATCTTATTTGTGTGCAGGTCCAGGCAAGGGTCGGTGGGCAACGGATCAGGCGTAACAAGCAGATCATTGAAATCCTGGATATTGATCCCAGGACTAATGAACTTATCACGAATGAGGTCTTCCGGTGGCGTCAGGCGACTGATGAGATCACATATTCAGGAAAATCATACATCCTTGAAGAGATCATGGAAGCTCATGGATGGGACGAAGAGCGGATTAGTCGTGATCTGATGCAGCGTCAGGAGGTACTTGAATGGATGCGTCAGCATGATATTCGCGATTACCGGGAAGTGAGTAATATTGTTGTCTCGTATTTCAGGGACTCTGAAGGGCTGATGGAACAGATTCGGTCCGGTGCCAATGAACTCATATGAACGATTCTGCTTCAACCTGCTTGGGAGCAGGATGCTTTCCAGTCGTGAAAAGTATTTTGATCTGATCGCAAATCTCCGTTCTGCCCGAATGGGAATTACTTTTGAGGCCTACCTCGCAACAGCAGTTATTACTTCCGCAATTGCTGGATTCTTCGGTTCCATTCTGGTAGCACTGATTGTATACCTGCTCAATATTCCTGCGTTGATAACGTTCAAAGGAAATATACCTCAGGACATTGCTTCTGGTATCAACCAGTTCTCTGTCTATTCCCTCGTTGCTGGAACGATAATCGCAGGTATCGTTTCCTTCATCACCTTTGGAGGGTTTACCTATTTGATCTACCTCATCTACCCGTCAATTGTAGCAGGCTCAAGGCGGAGAGATATCGAGTCAAGCCTGCCATATGCGATCAACTATCTTGCAGCAATGTCTACTGCCGGAATTCCTCCCGCAGAGGTCTTCAGGCAACTGGGCAGTTCAACAATATATGGTGAGTCTTCTGTTGAGGCCAGGTATGTCTCGCTCGAAATTGATGTATTTGGAAAAGACCTCATAGATGCTCTCAAAACTGTCTCCATGGCGACCCCGAGCCAAAGAATGAGGGAGTTCATGCAGGGAGCGATTGGAAGTGTGGCTTCTGGATCTAACATTTCTGATTATTTCAGAACAAAAGCAGAACAGTACACATATGAGAACCGGCAAACACAGAAACAATTCCTTGATACCCTTGCACTCATCTCTGAAAGTTATGTAACAGCCCTTGTCGCAGGGACTCTCTTCCTTATTCTGATCCAATCTGTCATGTCGATTCTTTCGGGGGAAGGAACCCCGTTCTTTCTCTATATCATCATTTACCTGATCATTCCGTTTGGGAGTGTGATGTTTGTGGTCATGATTGATGCTATGACACCGGAGTGGTAGAGATGAGACTCTTTGATCGGTTCAAAAAGAAGGATGAAGTAATACTCAGCCCTGATGATGAGGCGGCAAAGAAGATCCTTGATAAGATAGAACTCCACAGGCAGTATTCCAAAGGGAACCTCCGGATTATCAGACATCCCTTTCGGACCCTTACCGAAAAACCTGTTAATATCCTTTTTGCATCTGTCCCCCTTGGTATTATCGTCTTTATCATCGGGTTTTCAATGGCAATCCAGAAAGATGGGATTATATCGCTGCTCAAGAATTCTTTTATTGACGATGTCATTGTGATTACACTGCTGATCATTCTCATACCGCTGGTTGTTCTGGATCTACGAGAATCTCGGAGAATCAGAAGTATCGAGATTGCACTCCCGAACTTCTTCCGGGATCTTGCAGGAATGCATGAGAGTGGAATGACTCTTCAGGGTGCAGTCCACCTTGTTTCAATGAGTGAGTATGGCGCCCTCACTCCTCATATCAAACAGATGGATCAACGAATATCCTGGAATTTCCCTTTTATTGATGCAATTCGTGCGATGGGAGAAGAGATCCCTATCCCACTTGTCCGCAGAAGTGTGGATCTCATTGCCAGGGCGAGTGAAGCCGGTGGTGATATTGTTGAGGTGCTTAGAGCTGCAGCAAAGGACTCGTTTGAGTATGTAACACAAAATACAGACCGGCGAAATAACATGTTCATCTATGTGATCATCGTTCTTGCTTCGTTCGGTGTGTTCCTTTTTGTGATGCTCATTCTCGTTTCATCATTTTTGAAGACCATGGCGGATCTTGGGACGACAACCGGTGCTTCATCAGCACCCGGATTTAATCTCGGTGGTTTTGATCTCGCTCTCTATATTAGGATATTTTCACACGGTGCCATGTTCCAGGGTTTTTTTTCAGGGTTGGTTGCTGGTGTAATGGGTGAAGGACGGGTCACAGCGGGTCTCAAGTATTCAGTTATAATGCTCCTCATTGCCTGGATTGTCTTCAGGGTTGCTGTCTGATTGATCAATATCCTGCAAAGGTCTAAAAACCCCCTCTGGTACCGTAATAATAAATTCAGCACCTATGCCGTAGGTACCAGATTCTTTGATACCCATTCCAGTGAGTCCGAGAACCTCCTTTGCAAAAAAAAGGCCCCATCCTGTTCCGGTTCCAACACCTCTCTCAAAGATCCGTTCTTTCATAGTTTCCGGAACACCCCCTCCATCATCAACATAGACGATGAGAAGATCTGAGTTATACCGTCGAGTTGTAACAGTGATGTAAAAGACGTCTTTTCCATGTTTCAGACTATTTTCGATGAGGTTGTAAAAGACCTTCTGAAGGAGCTGGTCAGCATAGATCTCATAGTTCTCCCCTGTAACAGAGAATATAAGCCCTTTACGACGGGACATGGCATATGCAAGATTCCACACCGTTTGGATGTCCTGCCATCGTGGCTTTTCGATACCAGCTTTCTGATATTCTTTGGAGAATTCGATGTGTTTGTTGATCTTTTCAGAGGCTTCTTCAGCACTACTGATAAGTTGGGTAAGCGATGTATCAATGTTTTTACGTCTGATGAGTCCGAGCATTCCCCTGATTGTTGTGAGTTGGTTTACAATATCGTGTCTGGTCATACTCCCGAGAAGTGAGAGTTTCTTGTTGGAGAGGAGGAGTTCACGCTCTGCACTCCGATACTGGGAGATGTCAGTAATTACACAGAGATAACCCTGTTTTCCTGTTTCAAGGGGATAGGATGCCAATGCAATTCTTACCCAAATATCTTTTCCATTTTTAGTCCGGGTATGTATCTCATGGTGCCCGGGTTGCATTATCGGGGTTTGTTCAATCGTGCTCTTATCTTCCGGATTGTGTTGAGAGAAGAGTGAGTCGAGTCGTTTTCCGGTCAGTTCGTAGGAGGTAGTTTCAAAAATTTCTGCCAAAGCAGGATTTGAAAACCAGATCAGATTATCAGGTCCAATCAGACATATCCCCTCCTCAACTAGTTCTACCAGGCGGGAAAGCCGGTGTTCTGAGGAGATTCTCTCCTGTTGTGCCTGTTCTAGAGAACTAATCATATTGTTGATAGAACCAGCAAGATCACTGATTTCATCATCTCTCTTTGTCTTGATTCGGCCTGAAAGTAGACCTGAGTTACCAATATTAATGAGGTCCCGGTTAAGATCCTGAAGTGGTGATATGATGATGCGGTTTATTAGCCATGATGCGAGGTACATAAAGATAATTGTCAGAAGAAGCAACGATGCAATCAGAAAAATCCGTGAGTATATACCTCCTCTATTCAAATCCTCTCGCTTGGTAATCTGGATACAGAGAACTGGCTGCCCTTCAATATCAGAAATAACAGCCTCATAGGCATTATTAGTACTTTTTTCCTGAGATGCACGAGAGAAAGATTCTAAATTTGTATCTGAAACCAGGGTGACCGAAATGTTCTGAAGAAGGTTTTGCGACAGTTCGTTTATCTTGTCATTATCCAGGCGACTAAGTATAACTATCGTTCCCCGGGAAGGCCCCTGCATCATCGAATTTAAAATTGGATGTGAAGCAACCGCAAATGGAGTCTGGTTATCTACTATGATCCCCTGGATCCCATCTGGTGATGCAGAAAGAATAGGATATGTCTGCAGGAGTTTGTTTATGTATTCAGGGATTGGATCTGTAGTATTGTTCTGGGAAATACAGATCCCATTAACTAGGGTGTTATTAAGATTGTATAATGTAATCGAATAAAGTTTCATACCCCTGAGTGAAGATTGGACAAGGTTTGAGGAGATGTATTCAGGATTTCCCGAAACCATATATTCATATGTGTCATCCCATATCCCCCAATCCTGAGATATTGTGGAAAGACGAGATTCTTCTCCGTATAATGAGTTCTCAGCCCTGTGCAGGTCCTCTGATGCATACTGTTGTTCCAGACCTGATAGACTCCCCATCACAGTGAATTCAAATGTTACAATTAAAATTACGGCAATCGCAAGTATTGAAATCCCGATAATGAGAATTGTTTGTGCATAGAGTCGCATAAAGAAGAACTCCTGTATCTGGATGAAGAATGACGAACGACAATACCTTAATGTAAACCCAAATAATTGTTTCGACTTTGGGCTCTAATTGGCATCCAGGTATTGAATTCAAAAGATATCAGGCCAGTTCTACCACGTGGGACGACTCAGGTGTGTTTACCTTGAAAGTGAAGTTGTGGAGGGTTCCATTTTCAGTGAGAACTACTCCTGTATAATCACCGTATAATAACTGAAAACTGGTCTGCCCTGTAGCCGAGGTGATATCGTTACCAACTATTTTTCCCTCACTTTTTATTGTGACACGTATCCCTGGCATGGATCTTCCACCTTTGCGAAGATCCAACGTAATATTGCCTATTCCTTTTCTGACTGATGGGATCTCGGGTATGGCATAGACATTGGGAACCTTGATGTGGCTTTTGTCATATATACGGCAGCCAGTGATAAAGCGGGTAGCAATCTCGGGAGCAGTCGGATAGAATGTAAATTGGTGGCTATCCCTGAGGAAGAGGGTACTTTTATCGCCATACAGGACACCGGTTCGATCGATATATATCCCTCCATCTGGTTCACCATTCAGGAATATCAAAAAGGCCCGATGACCGTCCTGGCCTGTTGACGAAGCAATTCCATTCATTTTTAAGGAACGTGCTTGTTTAATAAGTTCAGGCAGAGTCCATGATCCTGCTGGACGTGTATTTTCAATAATAAAGTTGAGCGGAACATTCTCGTCAAAATCACCCATGTCTCTGGGCAGATCTGTGGCCTTCTCCTGGTACCGCTCTTCGTATTCTTTAATATCAGCTCGTGCCTCGCTCTCCTGGCTGATATCCCGTCCGGTTGCTTTGCAACTCACGAGTTGTCCTTCTGTTGAGAAGACCCCCTCAATGTGCCATGAAAAAGTAAGATCTCTCCCATCCGGTGATGTGAAGGTCTGTTGCAGGTCTACATTTGATGAATCAGGGGTGAGAAGATGTATAGCTCCACTGAGTTCCTCCTGATCTTCGAGGGAAAGATCAGACAGGAATTTTCTACCTATCATATCTGTTGGAGCCCCATGATTGAGGGCGGAGAATTGCTCGTTTGAACGAATTATTGTGAGATCAGGCAGAAAGTCAACGATAAGTTCACTCTGGACTGCAAGGACAGAGTGATAGAGTTCTTCTCTCGCGGCCAGTTCTTCCTGTACATCTTTACGATCTGCGACCTGGATGATTCGTTGCTCAAGAACAGCAAACTGTTCGAAGGGATCATTCCCTTTCCTGATATAATAATCAGCCCCGTGATTGAGGGCCTCGATGACGACCTCTTCCTTCCCTTTTCCTGTGAAGAGAAGGAACGGAATGTTTCCGTAATTCTGTCTGATATATTTTAAAAGGGCTACCCCATCCATGTCCTGCATCATGTAGTCTGATACTATGACCTGGAATGAGTTCTTTGAAAGAGCTTCTATTGCTTCCCGTCCTGAACTGACACACGTGAGATCAACTTTTCCAGAGTGGCCGAGGTACTCTTGTGCCAGCATCAGGTGAGGGATCTCATCGTCTACATACAGGACCTGAATTGCCATGGGTGAGCCTAGTACTGTTAGTTTAGTCTTTTCGCTGATAATTGTTTCCTTAGCCCGGAATTGTCTGATTATCAGTTATCGTACAAACAAATGTAAAAGAGGAAAGGGGTTATAATTGTTAATTTAAATAATGGAAATTTATTTAAATCAAAGTCATCTTGATCCATCGTGCAATTTGCAATCAGTACATACCGCATCGCTGTTTGCACACGCAGGAGTATTTTTATCACATTTTACAAGAACACTCTGAACGTTTCCTAACTTCCACTTAATATTATTCCAGAAACGATTTGTCCAGAATGGGGAGTTTGTTGAAGCGTTGACATAGAACTTTGTTGGCTGACACCGGTATTGTTCAACCATTCCTGATCCTGTGAATTCATTCCATGGAAGGCTACTTTCATGAACTGGAATTGTAAATGTCTGGTTTGCAGTATTAGTGTAGGTAAATTGGGCTACACATGTCGTCTTTCCACCGCTGTTGTATTTTGACGAGCACTTGCATACTGAATTTTCCACATAAACCGGGATGACTGCTGCTCCACCACTATCACTTGAGGAATCATCTGTTGTTGAAGTACATGATGTGGATACATTTCCACTCACATAAAACTCCATATCATTATAGTCCTTATCCCCACCACCATTAGCATCCTCAAAGGTCACAAGGTATTTTTGATATGTCCCCGTGGAATTCTTAAGACTTATTGCCCCGTGAATAATCTTATCTGGATTTCTTGAAGCGGGACCTGTGTAATATGTTACCCCATTTGCAGTATCTGAAAAGATCAGTTCTTGTCCCTTGGTGAACTTGCCAAGATTCCAAGTAGCACCAAAGTTAGAGCCTGTTCGACTTGTTCCTGATCCCTGTGACCACCCTAATGCAACACTGCGTGGACTTGATAATGCAAACACATTTTTATACCAGGCGTCTGAAAAAGCGAACTCTACAATTACATCACTTGTATTGTCTAATACACAGAGTTGAGCGCCAATACCTCCGGTATCAATTGGTATAACCGCTGTCGTTGTTGGAGTTGGTGTTGGTGTTGGGGTGGGAGTCGGCGTTGAGGTTGGTGTAGATGTATTGGGAGTACCAAGATCTGTAAACCAGGGTGGGTCTGATTTACTAGGATTTTTATCATCAACGATAACTTTGAAGTCACCAACACCTTTTTGTGAAGTTGTTTGTTCGTTCCCACCAAGAGAAGCACTATATGGAATATCTCCAATATAGACATCCATACCTCGTGGTTTTCCTTCTCCAGTGTTGTTATACTCTGCTGCACATGCAATTCCCACACCTGAAAAGAGAATTGCAAGCATGATGATCACAACAATCACATGATCAACTCTGAAATAATTCTTCATTTATATCACCTATTTGGTCAACTTTTCTTCATCTTGTAATAAATTAGGACAACATCTCCATTTTTCATACTCGTAGCGTTATTATAAGAAATACTCGAACTTGGAAGACTGCATATGTCGTCCCTGGTAAATACTGCAAATTCATCTCCTTGATAAAATTTAGTGCCATACACCTGAATTCGTTCAAAAGGAGTACCATTTGCATATTCAGTCCTCAAATAATATTTGAGCGTTTTAGGATCGATGGTATCACCTCCCTCATGCTTAACAACTATGACAAATGAATCTCCGGTGCAATCAATACATGAGGAACTTAAAATTGCCTTTTGATTTGCCTTTGGTGGGGGTGTTGACGTCATAAATACACCGACGATTCCTATGCCTGCAATTACGATAGCAACAAGTAATATTGCTCCGATAACTTCTGATATTGCTCTCTCACTTTTCATAGATCTACCCGCATGTAGCTTTTTCACTCTTGGATCTCCCGAGCCACCAGACCACGGATTTTGAGAAGTTTACTTTTACCGTGTCGATCTCCGATGTAGAGGAGGAGAAATCCTCAAGGGTCCCTGCAGTTTCTGAACCCTGAAAATAATTCCATGGCTTTCCACTTTGATGTACCGGGATTGAATAACTCCCTGAAGTCAGATTATATGTAAATATAGCCTGACAATCTCCATTGCATCCGGCAGGGCAGGATACACTTTTTAATTTAGGTGTGAGTTCCGCGGTTGGATCAGTGCATTCATCAGGGTTTTTATCTTTGACACAGGTACTGTCTCTGATCTCATTTTTAAAGTTTGCAGACATCATTGGAGATTTATAAGGAATGTACCTGACATCTATCCCTGCAGGTTGTTTATCACTTATAAATCTGAATCGAAGTGTCTGACCACTCTTCCAGTAATCAGATGTTGTCCATGTCTCCCTTCCTGATAAACTACTGTCCCCAATATCAGAGAACATACAATCCTCAGGAGTGCTGTCATATACCCACCAAGGGGTAATTTGCTCCTGCTTCCCATCATCTGTGTGTAAAAAAAAATTGGTAATATTACGATCCAACGTCTCACCCCCGCCATGGTACATGATAATTTCATATGTGCCTTGAAGATCACATCTGACACAGTACGAACTTATTGATGCCTTAGGGGTCTTCTCCGGTGGAGGAGTTGATAATAATATAACTCCAATTATTGCGATTCCCCCCATAACCAGGCCGATCAAGATGACTGCCCCGATAACTTCTGATACGGCATAGTCTTTCCTCATACTCAAACCCCCTTGGACGATCTGTCAGGTAGTTTTTTCAGAACTTATAACTTTGCAGGAAAACCGAGGGAATTATAATAACGGGGAAATAAACCTGAAGTCTAGCCCTCTCTAATTAATCCTTTTTGTAGATCGGCTATTATAGGAAGTTGTATGAATCAATTATTTTACATGAAATAATCAAGTAATCTTAATTATGTTACTAATTATTACCGTATTGGTTCATAATCAAGGTAACAGTTCTACCAGAAGCAAGGTTATAGATTAGATGTATACTATTAACTTGATTTGAACTATCAGGATTTGGAATAAGTAATAAATCTCCATTATTAAATGTTTTATCACTTAAATCAGGATATGAAAAAATTGAATCCCCCTGCTTTAACCTCCAGGAGGTTGAAATAGAATTTGTAAGTGAAAAACCATTGATCACAACTTTGAGATCTGATATCTTCAATGAATCACCACCGTTATGGCATATATAAAGCAATTTACAATTTGAGAGATCAGAACAGGTTAATTGTTCACAATTTTCTAGGCAACGAAGGATTTCTAAGTTGTGTTTTTCTGAATTGTATTGTGGATTATCTGAATAATCCCGGTATCTGCAATCCTGTTCGCAGGTATGATTATCAAATATCTTACATCCGAAAGAGCCACGTATACAGGGATAATCTGTAATATCAGCATCGGATATGTCGTTTTTACCACATGCAATATTTAATTTTACATGAGGATTTGTGTCTGGTTTTAGTGATGGGATGTATAATGCACCAAATATTCCAAATACACTGATAATAATACCGATTAATAGGATTACTCCTATAATTTCTGCAGAGCCTCTCTCATTCTTCATCAGAGTGCCCCACTCTGCATGACAATAGAGACCTCTGAATCCATATAATCAAGAATGAATTCAGAACCTCCTGGATTATCTAAATAATTTCGTAATGAATTCTCACAGATAGAGGCTTGGGTTGGATCGTTTATAACTGCAGGACAATCTCCTGATAAACGATTTTTTGCGTTTTCTCCAATTACAATATTTGCAGAATAAGGTAGTGCACTGGTTGAACTTTTTGCCATTCTAAAAATATACATCCACCCAGTGAAGTCCTTATTTTGATTGTTATCCATACTGCTTGAAAGAGTTTTATTGGTGATTGTTTTGATCTGATCAAATGCTCTCTTCCACAATTGTGCGGTGGTATTCATCTGATTAGAATCAGCAGTTTTTGTTGAATCAAAATAATCTGAACTATTTATCCGGTCATCATCTGATAAAAACTGGAGCCATACTGCTCGTGCATTAGGTTCATCACCTTCACGCATCTTCCATAAAGCCGATGAACCTGAAGAGGTTCCAAGATTAGATGGAGTATCTGTTCCTTTAATAATATTTTGATTGATTTTATCAACTTTCGAAAAAATCTGAGCGCTTACCGACCCACTAACATCTTCTGTGTCTATGATCCTGATATTATTGATACTGACTTTCAAATGGTATTCAGGGTCTGGATTCTGACTAATATTCTGAAAAGGTGTTAATGCAATAGATGGAATGAGCATTACTGAAGAGCCCCCATCTGTAGGCTGATTTAAAAATAACCCCCCCATCTCGTACAGAAGATTCTGGTTTACCCAATAACGGTTGTTTGATTCATACTGAAGTGAACCAATTCGTGGAGGATATTCAGTTACTTTCGTTGTTATAGTATGGGGAGCGTACAAGTCACTAGGTGTGGCTTCGGTAGGGTTTATCAGATAGTAATCAGTTGAATTGTTTGGGAATAATGCATTATCTTTTAATAGATTATAGGTAAGATTACACGGAAATGTAAGATTTTCAATGAGGGTTTTTTGTGCTATCAATGGTCTTGATGCAATGTTAGAGAAGGTCTGAAGGACGAGATCATATGTAGGTTGATATCCGGGAATTGCTAAGGATGCATTCCCTGTAAAATATGGTGTGTTATTTGGATAGGTAATTGCAATATTAACTGTTGTGTTATTTATTGAGAATCGTTCCTGTGTGGTGATGTTATAATATCTATCTGAAATTGTAAAATTTATTGGAGTTGAAGGGCAATTACTTGGTGAATTGCAATGTAATTCAAGTACTGGATTTGATATTGGCGGGGATACAATCGGGGGTAATCCAGACAGGTTTACCATACTGCCGTTTATCATGACATTCAGAAAGTCATTCTGCTCATTTACCATCAGGGTACCTGAAGCTTCGATAAATGAACTGACCGGGAGGATGCTTAATGCACCTGATCCAACCGATGAAAGTGTCCCGAGTTCGAATGATCTGGCTATCGGCAAATTAATTTTATTATTAATGATTAAACCGTCGATGTCTGCTTTCAGCCCTATAAACTCCTGCGTAATATATTTCATGTGGGATATCTCGGCATCCCGACCCTGAATGGGAACAACATAGAGTAGGTACATTGAAAACAGGATCGTCAGCAGGGAGACTATCATTAGGAATCCGATAACCTCGGACAGCCCACGCTCCTTCGTACATCCCACCATCGAATGTGTTACTGTTTATCTTCAAGGTTCATGAACCTATTGCGAAATTTTCCCGGATTTTCGTTAAGATAATGCGGATTTGGATCTGGTATCTGAAGATTTAAAATCGTATTCGGATTTCAAGTTAGATTTGCGGGTGAGACCCATGAGATGACTATTAACCCCATCCCGGAGATCTCAGTACAGGTATTTTTATGATCACCCAGTACATCACCACAAGCGATGGCCTCACCGAGATAGAGGACTTCAGGCCGGGATGCTGGGTTAAAGTTGTCAACCCGACCGAAAAAGAGATAGCATACCTTGTTGGCCAGTTTGGGATGCCAATTGACTTCCTTACTGACCCGCTTGATGTTGATGAACGTGCCAGGTTTGAGGTAGATGAGGGAAATACCCTAATCCTTATCAGGTCTGCACGACGAGAACCCGAAGAAGCGGCAATTCCATACATTACTTTGCCAATTGGCATTATTCTTACCCAGGATCTCATCATCACTGTCACACTCACTGAAGTTGATGTCATGGAGGAGTTTTTGTCAGGGTGGGTGAGAAATCATGACACAAAGCAACGAACCCGGTTTGTTCTGCAGCTCTGTTACCGTACTGCACTTAGGTTCCTGCGGTATCTCAAGGAGATCAACAGGATGACAGGTGTCATTGAGCGTAATCTCCACCGTTCAACCACTAATGACCAGCTTCTCGGATTATTTAATCTGCAGAAAAGTCTGGTGTATTTCACAACATCGCTCCGGTCCAACTCCCTTATGGTGGAGAAATTTTCTTATCAGAGCGTACTTGACATGACTGATGAGGAGCATGATCTCTATGAGGAGATGGTAATCGAGAACAAACAGGCACTTGAGATGGCCAATATTTATACATCCATCATCACCGGTATGACTGGGACCTTTGCCTCGATCATCAACAATAATGTCAATGTGGTGATGAAACTCCTCACCAGTATGACAATTCTCATTGCGTTGCCGACAATGATAGCCAGTATCTATGGTATGAATGTTCCCCTGCCTCTTCAGGAAGCACCGCATGCATTTCTTTTTGTCATGGGAGCAGCCCTTAGCTTATCTGCAATCGGATTATTTGTTCTCATTCGGTGGAAAGTTCTCTGATAATCCTGGAATATTTTTTCCGTTGTGGATTTATTTACCAATTTTTCATGATTATAGGTCCGGTGACCTGATGAAACGTGTGAGAAAAATATAACTTATGTGATATCAAACACACATTATGCGAGAAATTTCTAACACCTCCCGATCTACATTTACCCATCGTCGAATCATTGCCTCAGTCGGACTTCTTGTATCGGCAGTGATCATCACCTATTCTTTTGTATCTCTAACGGATGGAGATCAATCTGGTGATATTCTCCTCTGGCTCGGTCTTATCGCTGCATTCACTCTAGTTATTTACGCTCTCAAAACCGCAAAGAACAGGATGATTCAGTATGGAGTCATTGGAGTCGGTCTGCTTCTGGTTGTTTCAGGGCTCATAACAGTTTTTATAAAAAGTCTTCCCGTTAATGGGATGCCCACTCCAATAATGATAACCGGACTGATTGCTGCAGGAATGATAGTTATCATGCTTGGCGCCAGGATGAAGGAGAGAACTGGAGATATTGGAATACAGGATGAACGAAGTCTACGGATAGGAACCTATGGTATCTCTTACTCATGGTACCTGACATACCTGATTATAGTCTGTATCGGATGGCTTTCCGGGGTAAAGGTCATAAAAATTGATGGAGCATCAATCTGCCTCCTCCTTATCATTCTGATGCCGGTAAGTGCCATGATCTTCCAGTGGTACTTCAACATGAAGGGCGATGTCTACTAAGGAGAATACATGTATACCCAGATGAAAGAATTCCGTGCCCGGTTTGGATATACACAGGCAGATCTTGCTGCCCGGGTCGGAGTCCGGAGAGAAACCATAGTCTTCTTAGAGAAGGGTAAGTATAATCCTTCACTCAGACTAGCCCATCAAATCTCTCAAGTACTCGATACTTCAATTGATGAACTCTTTCTCTTCGATGATGAAGAGAATCCCCTGTAAAAATTTGTTAAAATTAAATGTCTAGTGGATGGTAAATCCGGGGTGGTTTCCAAAGGGATAATTCCCCCCGGCTCTTCTTAAAAAAGGTTACCAGACTCTTGCTCTGGCGGTATCGTTCCTATACAATTTATCTCCCGGGCTTATCTGTGGGAATGCTGCATAGAATTCATCGAGATTGAATGGAATTGCGTTAACCCGATACTTATTCCAGGGATGCTCTTCAATGAGCACCATATTCCTAAGTTCCTCATCCCTGATTGTGCCTCTCCAAGCCTGGGCATACGCGAGGAAAAACCGTTGTTCATCAGTAAATGTGGATGGAGAATTGGTATTATTCAGGTTCGGGGATGAATTAGCATCAGATATTTCTATTGTTTCATTTCCTGTCCGCGTGTTTTGCCAGGCATTCCAGGAAATAACTATTCCTCCGAGATCTGCAGCATTCTCCGGCAGGGTCCGGGTACCATTCAGATAGAGATCTGGAAGTGTCTCCATCTGATCAAATTGTGCAACTAATGGTGCTGTTACCTCCGTGTATCGGGTGGTATCATTTTCATTCCACAGGAAGGTCTCGTTCCCATCTTTCACAAATTTTCTGAGTGGAGAATCAAACCCGTGAGTTAATTCATGCCCTATGATGGAGCCGATAGCCCCGTAATGTTCTGCATCGTCCACGGATGGATCATAGAACGGTGGCTGGAGAACTCCTGCAGGCAGGACGATCTTGTTTCTGGTCGTATCGTAGTAAGCGTTCACTGAGTGTGGTGAGAGGTACCAGGTATCGGGGTTTGATGGTGTGTCAGCAATCTGCAAACTTGCTCTGTAGTAGTAACAGGTGATATTGAGGACGTTTTCAAGGTATGAACTATTTGAAACCTCAAGATTTCGGTAATTTCCGAATTGATCGGGGTACCCAATCTGAATCCCCATTGAATCGAGTTTCTCTGTTGCATTCTCCCGGGTTTCAGGATCCATCCAGGTCAGGTTTGCAAGCCTGAATCTCATGGTACTCTTAAGATTCTCTACGATCTCTTTGACATGCTCCTTCTCTTCCGGTGTAAAATACTGTTCTACATAGAGTTTGCCGATAACACCACCCATCAGGGAGTTCATGGTGGCAATAACCCGCTTCCATCTTGGCTCCATCTCTTCCTGGCCTGAAAGGACCTTGCTGTTAAAGTCAAAGTTCTCCTTCTCATATGCCTGGCTGCTGTACGGGGCTGCAAACTGTAGCACCTTAAATGTCAGGAACTTCTTGATGTCATTAATTGGTTCTTCCTTGAGAATATTTCCGACTTCACGGACATACAGAGGCTGGTACATATCTATGACGGAGAGATCTGTCCTGTTAACAGAAGTGAGAAGACCATCCCAGTCAATTCCGTCAGTCACTTCATTGAGGCGTCGAACCGGACAAGGGAAATACCTTCGATCAGGTTTTCCATACCCATGGGAAGGGGCAGAAGCATTAGCGAGTCTTGTCTCAATCCTCATCACTTTTTCAGCATCGATATCAGCCTGTTCTGGTGACTCGTTATTCAGAACAAACATCCGTGCGATATGACCCTTGAACTCATCTCTCACCCTCTCGCTCTCTGTGTCGTTCCTGAAATAGTATTCACGGTCAGGCAGGGACGTTCCACTCTGCTCTATTGTGGCAATCAGCATGCTGCTATTTCCAGGATCTTCATCTGCATAAAATGAAAAGAATGGGGCTATTCCGAAACCCATCAGGTATGTAGTCAGGTTCCTGATATCATCGCGATTTTTAGCTTTAGCTATCTTCTCCAGTTCTGGCCGGAGTGGTTCCATTCCTATTTGATTGGCACGTTCCTGATCAATTGCAGTCGAGTAAAATGTTCCAACCAGAGGTTTCTCATATCCATCGTTACCTGGATTCTCTGCCGCCTCCTCAATTATTGACCTGACCCGGTCATCTACCGATTGTTGAACTTCAGTGACAGAACTGTACCAACTCAAGTCTGAAGGAACGGGATTTCGCTCCATCCAGTTCCCGTTTGCGTATGTGAAAAGATCGTCACCTGGTTTTACTGAGAGATCCATATCATCAGGATTCAGAGCCGCTACCGGTCCATTCAGGGTGAAAAGAACAAGGATCATCCCGTAGATAAAATATCTAAACTGTTGTTGCATGAATTTCTTATCTCCAATTACAGGAAGGAAAACTGACACTTCATGGGTTACCATATCTGAAAATACGCAATAAAGGGAATAATGTAGGACTCACAATGCACTTCTTATAGATACTGTTTGGTGAGTGAATGCATGAGCCTCTCTATGCATACGAAGTGAAGGTGAGAGTGTTACTCTCCGTTCCCTGGTGTTTGGCATCTCCCGCATAGTTTGCGACAAGTCCTACCATATTTACAAATTTCACATATAGAGTAAATTGGAAACTGCCGTCAGATCCTGTTGTGGTTGTGTCGAAGGGTTCACTAGTGGATGCTCCCTGATATCCGGTCTCGTCGATGGTGACTCTTGCTCCACTAATTCCATTTCCATCCATGTCTGTTAACCGTCCGGATATCACTACTTTATCGCCGACCTTGGGCATTGAGGTGCTGGCAGAGATTTCCAGGATAGTTGGAATAGGGATTGAAGGATTGCGGGTTATCATCGGAATGATGGTCTGCACCGGTGTGATCTTCTGGGTTACAACTGGTTTAACTACCGGTTCTGTGCTGTTTGAAGATGTGAATTTAATGGTTTTAGAGATTGCCTGGTTATCTCCAGTTTTAGAAGTAACTCTGAAGAGAATAATGTCCTTGTTTGCTGTCGGGACCGGCCAGACAAATATGCCGTTTTCGTCAGGTGTGATTGTGGCAAGATCTTGGAAATCTGAATCATTTGATACCTTCCCTTCTATGGTAACTGTAGTATCTGCTCGCGCGCCACTCATGTAACCGACGATCATGTTGGTCTCTTTACCACTCATTGTGGATATAAACGGCGAGATGGTGACCTGATTCTTTTGTGTGGCAATCCCTCCTGCTGGTTCAATGGATAGTGATGATCCCTCTTTAGGTTCCAGGGTGACCACCGGAAATATCCCCATCCCAACAGTGGGAGTGTTTTCAAAATCCCAGTTGTCATACTGGCCGACAACGCCGGAAATATCATCTGCATATACTGGAGAAAAAACCAGCAGGATAAAAATGAGAGAGATGATTGAGGTGATAATCAATATTTGAAGACCCATGGTCCGCCTGCTCTTCATCAGGAGAATGTTGAGAGCACTACCTGAATAAGTTGTTGAGGGCCTGCTATCTACCCAGTTCTTTGTGAGCTCTTGCAAGATGCTGGGCAGCCTGTGCTCCAAGGAGCGAGAGTTCACCGGCCAGTACTCCGACAGCAATAATCTCTGCAAGTTTCTTTGCATGTGAACCTGGTGGATCTCCCCCTCCGGATACGCCGAGAAGTTTCAGACATTCGGCCTGAGTGGCGACTCCTGTTCCTCCTCCCACGGTGCCAACCGGCAGAGCAGGAAGTGTCACTGAGACATACACTCCATCCGGTGCCTGATCGATGGTGGTTATACAGAGCGATCCTTCAACGACATGGGCCGGATCCTGCCCACATGCGATGAACATGGCTGCGATAATATTTGCAGCATGTGCGTTGAACCCAAGAGATCCGGCCCTGGCCGAACCAACCAGATTCTTTCGTGTGTTTACTTCCAAAAGTGAAGATGCGTTGGTCTTGAGGATGGTTCTGATCTGATCATCGGTCAGTTTAACCCCGGCGGAGACTGTCTTTCCTCTTCCAAGGATGACATTTACTGCTGCAGGCTTCTTGTCAGTACAGAAGTTCCCTGAAAGTGCTACCAGCCGTGCACCTGTCTGCTCGCAAATCAACTCAGCCGCTTTCTCGCTAGCGATAGTGACCATGTTCATCCCCATTGCATCCCCTGTGGTGAAACAAAATCTGATAAACACAGAAGTCCCGGCTGTAGTGATCTGAATATCAGTCAACTTCCCATGTCTGGTAGTGGCCTCCGCAGCCTGCCTGATCTCATCTTCATGAGTCTTGACAAAATCCACAACCTCTCTGGCATGAACAACACTATCTGTTGCAAAGACCGGTGCACGGGTCATGCCATCAGAGAGGATCCTTACATCTGCCCCTCCGGCTGCCGTAATGAGGCCGCATCCCCGGTTCACTGATGCAACAAGTGCACCCTCGGTTGTAGCAAGCGGAAGGAAATACTTGCCACCTGCAAATTCCCCTGAAATAAGAACTGGCCCGGCAACGCCGACTGGAACCTGGATGGTTCCTATCATATTTTCGCAGTTTCGTTTCACAACTGAATCGAGATCTATTGAACTATCACCAATTTTAGGGAGAGAAATGCCGGTCTCCTCCTCAACGAATCGCCTTCGAACCTGTACCGCCTCACCAGGAGGGAGTTCCTTCTCAAGAGCATAGAGTTTGAGAGACCCGTCCCGGATCCTGCGGAGGTAATCATCCATGCATACCTGTTTGTACCCGAAGTGCAATAACAGCTGATGAATGGGGAAGCAGCAGTGGTGTCTGCGGGTGAACCGGCAGGGTGCTGAAATGGTAAGAAGGACTCTTCTTGATGAGGGAACCCTTGATAAGAGCCTAAAGATAAGATCTGATGGCGACGAACTACTCTTTCCGGTTATCCATGAGTGTTCAGGATCGGTTATAGCAGAGTTTGAAGAACTTCATCAGCGAGTTCCTCTCCCGAGGCATGAACTGGTAGGAGGAATAGCCATACTTGCCGAAGATGATCCCGTTGGTGCTGCTGCCATTCTTGCAGAGCGTCCTTCGGTCCATACTGCTCTAATTGCAGAAAGTGCTGTGGAAGGTGAGTTCAGGACCAGGCGTTTTCGCGTTCTTGCAGGTGATAAGACAACGTCCACGATCCACACTGAATACGGCAAAACATTTCGGATAGATCTGGAAAAGGCATATTTTTCTGCACGGCTTGCTTCAGAACGTCAGCGGATCGTGGGAATGATGCATCAAGGAGAGGAAGTGCTTGATATGTTTGCAGGTGTCGGTCCATTTGCCGTCATGCTTGCAGAAAAAGCAGGTACAGTCTGGGCATGCGATCTCAACCCTGATGCTGTCTCCCTTCTCATCGAAAACATCACCCGAAATCGGGTCTCAAATGTCATCCCTATCCTTGGAGATGCTGCTAACTTGTCTGAAGTTTATGGAAGACGATTTGACAGGGTGATCATGAACCTTCCACTCATAGCTGAAAGGTTCCTGCCAGTAGCTTCACGTCTCTGTAGGTCTGGTGGCATGATTCATTTTTACTCACTCGTAGAGGATGATGATGAAGACTCACCAGTTTTTCACCAAATCCCGATTAAATCAATGCAAAAGCGGTTTGTCAGATCCTATTCTCCAGGAAGATCCCATGTGGTCTACGATATAGTCGTGGAATAAAAAAAGAATTACTTCATCCCTGAAATTTTTAATGGATATTAATAATAGGTTCCAGATTTTTGGGGTACACACTGTTTGCACAGGATTGAGATACTCTGTGCAGCGGTAGAGGAAAGGCCAAGGCTAGGATCACCAGATTCATTCCGAAGCGTCTTATAATCACTCTGGGCCCCCTGTTTTAACTGGAAAAGTTTTCGTGCCGAGAGTTCTCCACCCCTTCGGGTTTGATTCTCTGTTATTTCTTTGGAATTCTGCTGTATTGTCGTATTATTGACTTGGGTTTCTGTGGCTATCGGGTCTTCAAATGAGATGAGTGCATATTCCCTGACCTGATAATTTTCAGAACTGTTCTGTTCTTCTTCAGCAGCCATGATCGGGATGATGAGCATTCCGAATAGGATGAGAAGGACAGAACCTCTGATCATACCTAATCCATAGGAGGTATGGGAAAATGAAGGATATGGTCAGGTCTGCCTGAAGCGCCTGAGAAGGAATGCTCCAACTCCTAGGCCTATTGGCACGAGAATTCCTGGCAAAGAAGACTGGGTTGGAACTGGGGTTCCTGTTGGTTTCTGGATAGGGGTCATGTTCAATGATGCGGTTGTGGACACTCCTGCTTCAATGCGAACCTGGTTGATATAATCCTGGTACTCATCCATTTTTAGGGTCAATCCATATTGGCCAGGTTTTACTGATGAGAGTGTCAGAGGGGTTATCCCTATATAGAGATTGTTGAGAAGGACCTGAGCACCTGCAGGAGAAGAGCTGACGCTCAATGTTCCGTTCTGGGATGAAGGGATTACCGGTGATTTCAATTCAACCTGTACTGGAGTTACCTGTCCGGCAATCACTGTGATGATAGAGGAATATGTCTCACGTTGAGGTGCAGTGAGTGTTATTGTGTACACCCCTGGTGTGATATCTGTTAGATCTAGTGATCCTGAAACCGGGGTTACTCCCTGGTAATCAGTATTTAGGGAAACTGAAGCACCTGACGGAGTACTTGAAACTGTCACCGATCCTGTAGTGATTTCTGGTGGGGTTTTTACCAGGGATTGTCTGATATTTGTCTGCTGCCCAGCTGTAATAAGGACCTGCTGGCTGACTGTCTGGTACCCTGATAATTGCAGTTTCACGGTATGATACCCACTCTCAAGGTTACCCACCTGCTGGGGAGTCTGACCCTGCCATATGTTATCAACTTTGATATCAGCCCCTTGTGGTTCTGAATCAACAAATAATGTTCCAGTTTTCTGGTATTTTGTAAGAGGGGCATATATCTTCGGTTGGGCGTTGAAGTTCACCTGGACTTGGGTTGTATATTGATTATATCCCTCTTTACTTACCGTGACGGTGTGCATCCCTGATATTACCTGGTTGAAGGTGCAGGGAGTCAGGTACTGAGTACTTCCGTCAAGAGTTGCCAGGGCCCCTGAAGGGTCAGAACTTACATAAATACTACCATACTGGGCCAGGGGCACAAGTGTCGCCAGTATTGGGTAAACCTGGTCTTTTCCTGGATTTGTAGAGATATGTTCAGTATAATCACGATATCCGTTCATGGTGACGCGTATGTCGTGAGATGGAGTGACTGTAGTCGGGATCTTTACCAGAACAGGTGTACTTCCATAATAATCAGTATCAACATATGCGTCTGCACCCGATGGAATTGAATCGATCTTAAAAAATCCCGAGTCCCCTCCTATGCTGGTCGGTTCAACGGTGATGGTTGGCTGAATCTTTACAAGATAGGCAGTCCGATAGATCGTCTCTCCTTGTCCTGGGTTTTCTGATATGTGATCAGCCCAGTCCTGATATCCACTCTTTGATACCCGGAGATTGTGCGATGGTGTTCCAGTAGATAACAGTCTGATGAGGGCTGGGGTTACTCCCTGGTTTGAGCCATCAAGAAACACATCTGCACCCTGAGGATCAGAATCAACAGATAAGAATCCTGAATCTCCCCCTATCTTTGTTGGTTCAACAGTGAAGGTAGGTTCTGAAGTCGGTTGGTCTATTGGGCCCACAGTATATGGCGGTTCATATCCCGGATCAAATGGGCGCTCCTGAAGTCTGACCTCAATTGGAATAGCATTGCTCTCCGCGAAACAGATCCAGCATGCACTGATGTATATGATCAAAAGGACTGTAGTATACAGATACCGGTTCATACTGTTTTCAAACCTCGTAATGTTGAATTTATAGGATTTGTTATGAAACCTTCGATTGAGGTTTGTCATTCACGCTGTGATTATGCTTATTAAATGGAATGTCCATGTGTACTCACATGGAGAAACTCCCCTGCGAGGATATTGTCTGGGAATCACTTCCTGCCATACGGGCAGCAATAGCAGCGGAGATGGTTGCAACTGGTCTTTCACAAAAGGAGGTTGCCACCATCCTGGAGATGGCACCGTCTGCGGTATCACAGTACCTATCCGGCAAACGAGGATACCGGATTGAGTTCACTGACGAAGTAAAAAAGGCTATTGCATCCCTTTCAAACGATCTGCGCGATGGGAAGGTAACAAACCCTGCATCACGAATCTGTGCTATCTGCACACTTATCAGGGGTACTCCCTCGTGCGGTGCCTGTGATGAGGGAGAAACGTAAAAGACACAATAGTAGCGTGGTGTTTCAGGGTTCTCGCCAGATAAGGACAACCATACTGATCTCCCCGGTATGATCCGGGACTGTGGCAGATGAGAGGATCACTTTCTTCTTTCTCCCTCCTTTGGCCCTGATTGTATATCTGATATCACGGACCGTTTTTCCCCGGACAGCATCGGCTATCACGTTCAGTTCACCATTTAGTTCTGGTGGGATGATAGTAAGGGCGGATCCTCCGAGCAGTTCTTCGGCAGGATAACCTGTGATGGTCTCTGCACCCTGGTTCCACGAAAGGATAGTTCCCTGAAGAGTAACGGTCAGGACTCCTTCAGCCATAGATGAGAGAAGAACAGACAGAAGGGCAGAAGCTGATCCACCCTCCTGAAGGCCGGTGATATCGCGGGTAATACCAAGGATCTGTTCTACTTTCCCTGACTGATCGGGCACCGGATAGAGACGTTGATCAAGCCATCTGGGATCCTGCTGATCAATCATGACCGGGAAGACCTGTCGATGCGAAGCAGATGTCTCAATTACTGTCTCCACTGAGTCACGAATGATCTGTGATGCCTGTTTATCAAAAGGTTCAAGAATATTTGATCCGACTAGTTCATCTCCTCTTCCATCAGAAGCTGCAAACCTGGGATTAGCATACAGAATTGTATAATCAGGAGAAAAAATACAGACCTGTTCCCAAGTCTCTTCAGCAAGTGTTGAGAAGAGAAAATCGCTAATCCGACGTTTTTGTTCAGCTTCTTTCCAGTCTGTGATATCCTCAAGGATGAACGTATGCCCAAGGACCCCGTCATACATCACCATATCAGCGACTGTCATCCACAGGTGCCTGGGCCTGACATCTGTGTGAACACGAATCTCATCGGTGAATGCAACATCACGATCCGGATTTGTGATTCGGGCTCTCATCTCTGAAGTCAATCCCTGGATTCCCAGAAGATCCAGAAGGTTTCTCCCAATTAGATCATCCTCATCTGAACCAAGCAGATCGAGTGCAGATAAATTTATATTTACAATCCGGTATCGATCATCAGTCTGGATCACCGCGTCTGAAAGGTAACTGAGCACGCGGGTGACCGGAACTCTGGGAGCAAGGAAGTATAATTTCGCTTTTCCGACATTTCTTACATCGACCACACCGGAGAGATACATGAGTTCCAGGTATTTTCCGACGGTATTTCTGGACATATGAAGATCAAGGGCGAGCTCAGAGACCGTCATCCCTTTCTGGTTCTCTTTGAGGATCTCCTCTATGCTCGCAATATAATATTCATAATTATCCATTGGTAGAAGGAGTTTATTGGTGGCAGTATTTAATTGATTGCGTGGTGAACGTTCTCCATTGTCACCAGTATGTGTTATCATGTATAACTGAAGTAAATGAATCAATGCCAAACCGACTGGTCTATGAACAAAGTCCGTATCTATTACAGCATTCTCACAATCCGGTCGACTGGTATCCCTGGGGAGAAGAGGCCCAGACACTTGCACGGGAGCGGGATAGACCTATCTTCCTCTCAATTGGGTATGCAGCATGCCACTGGTGTCATGTGATGGAAAAGGAGTGTTTCATGGACCCGGAAACGGCTGGACTTCTTAATAAACACTTTATCTCTATAAAAATGGATCGGGAAGAACACCCCGAGATTGATCGGATCTATATGGGTGTCTGTCAGGCAATGACAGGATCAGGAGGATGGCCATTGAGTATATTCCTAACTCCTGATCTGAAACCATTCTATGCAGCCACCTTTGTCCCTCGCAGATCACGGGGAGAAATTCCTGGTATGCTGGATCTTATCCCTCATATTGTCCGTGTATGGGAAGAAAGGCGTGATGAAGTCTATGAGGCCGGAGATCGTATTTTCGAGGTAATATCCCAAGCGTATGGAAAGCATAACCCAGAATCCCATCCGGGAGTGCTCTCTGATCAGGATCTTCATTCAGCATTCCATAATCTTTCGTTTACCTATGATCCTAAGTTTGGGGGATTTGGTAGAGTGCCAAAGTTTCCCTCTGTTCCCCAGTTGATTTTTCTCATGCAGTACGGGATGATCTTCAGTAACGACCAGGCAATCCACATGGCAACTGGTACTCTTACAGCTATGGCCCTTGGAGGGATCAGGGATCAGGTGGGATTTGGGTTTCACCGGTATGCTGTAGATCGTGCCTGGAAAATTCCCCACTTTGAAAAGATGCTCTCTGATCAGGCGATGAATGCATCTGTATTTACTTCTGCCTGGCAGATCACCTCCGATCCACTCATGCGTAAGGCTGCAGGAGAGTCTCTTCAGTACATCTGTCAGACTCTACGACATCCTGATGGAGGATTTGCATCAGCAGAGGATGCTGACAGTGAGGGTGGAGAAGGGGCATTTTACCTCTGGAAATCCTCAGATCTTAAAAAGGTTCTGACCTCTGATGAAATGACGATTGCGGAGAAGATTTGGGGGATCACTAAAGACGGCAATCTTCCATCAGAGTCGGGTATTCCCCCCGGAAATAACATCATCTCATGGGTCTGGGGGAAAAATGTGGATGGGACTTATACCATCCCGATGCCCGTAGATTCACCTGTAGTCGAAAAAATACGACAGAAATTGTATGAACACAGAGAACTGCGACCTCGTCCCTTACTGGACGATAAGGTTTTAACAGACTGGAATGGTCTTGCTATCGCGGCACTTGCATATGCTGGAAGAGTCCTTGGAGATGCATGGATGATCCGTGCTGCAGAGGAAGCTTCTGATTTTCTGCTTACCACGATCATGACCAAAGAAAGAGAACTTTGGCATCAGTGGAAAGCGGGTAACGTAACCATAAAGGGTACAGCACAGGATTACATCTGCTTTTCATCAGGGCTGATAAGTCTCTTTCAGGCATCAGGAAAACCTGCATACCTGAATAGTGCAGTTACAATCATACAGACCGCAATAGATCTCTTCTGGGATGAGAATAGAGGAGGGTTTTATGCTACACGTTCTGATGATCCTCTGGTTCCTGTCAGGATTCGAGATGATTATGATGGACCTGTTCAGTCGGTGAATGGACTTGCCTGCCAGGTTCTCTCTGACCTTGCTCTGATTACCGGGAATGAGGATTATAAAAAACGGGCTGATACGCTGCTTACTGGTATGTATGATACCATCACCAGGGCACCCCAGGGAACTCTCAGCCTTCTCGGAATGACATGCAGGCAAAAAATGGAGATCCGTGCGGTAATTACCGGTTATGTTGATGATGAACGCAGAATCGCACTATGGAAGGTATTACATCAGAAATATATCCCGGGGCTGGTTGTCGTTCCTTATATCCCCACATATCTATCTGAAATGCAAAGAATAGTGACTGAATCAGAAACCGTTGCATGCGATGAAGTTCCAGCTGTTTGGATCTGTGCCGGACAGACCTGCAGACCACCAATATATAATCCAAAGATCCTATTGGATCTTCTGGATCATATTACACGTTCTTAAGTGCAACAAGGCTTCGAACACCGTTCAGTCTCCAAACAACTGATCTCTCTTCACGGCAGATGGATTCTGGAGCATCTTCAGGAGAATGTCCAAGGGCAGCAAGAATATTGAGTGAGAGATGCTGCTCTTGTATTAGATCCACAAATTTTCCCCTGATAATCTTCTTTTCGATAGAGTCTGTTACTTCTTCAAGATATCCCTGCAGGGTCACGAACATGAAACCTGAAAGATCCGGTTCATACTGTTCAATTTCAACTGAAACATATGGAGATTTACGGAAATATTCGAATTTTCGACCGTACTTAGTGGAGAGGAAGTACAGATGTTTCCCATCATACACATACATGAACGGTGCAATATAAGGGTATTTTTCCCCCTGGAATGCTATCCGGGCCATGAATCGATTATGAATCAGAGCGTCGTACTCCTCCTTCTCCATCTTTGGAATCTTCACGATCTCCATGGTATAGAACAATGATACACCCTGAGGGATATAAATCCATTCAACTGTACCTCATAAAATCAATCTGTGTTTTTTAACCTTAATTTGGAAAATACATACAATATGAAATCTTTTTATGTGACGGTAAAGTACTTCAGTGTCGAAGTCGTACTAGTTTTACACGTCTGATCCCTCTTTACCCGCCAGAAAAACGGTAATTTCCATGAACCGGCGCATAACACAGATCATACTGGTCATTCTTCTGCAGATGGTTATTTCACTTGTACTTGTACCCGTGACTGCAGAGAGCATACAGGATGCCACAATCTGGGCAAATAAAGGAAAAGCTCTGGCAGAAACGAAGGACTTCCAGGGTGCCATGGCAGCGTATGATCAGGCACTACAGCTCGATGCCTATTATGCTGAAGGATGGAAACTCCGGGGAGATGCCCTCATGGCACTTGAGAGGTATGCAGAGGCAGCAGATTCATACGACCGTGCAATCAGCATCGACAAAACTAATGCAGAAATAGTCGGGAAAAAAGGACGCGCACTGTTCATGCTTGGAAAGTACCGTGATTCTCTAGATGCCTACGACCGTGCAGTCTCGCTCAACCCGAATGTATTTCTGAATCTTGACGGCAAGGCGGATGTTCTCGCTGCCCTTAACCGGTACTCAGAGGCTGACTCGATGTACGATGCAGCCCTGAAGGTAGATCCACGGAGCAATGCTACCTGGAACAAAAAAGGTCTCACCCTGGCCAAGATGTTCAAGAACGAAGAGGCAGCAGAAGCATTCAACCAGTCTTTAACAATTTACCCTGGATCTGCAGAGGTCTGGAACAATATGGGTAGTGCCTATTTTAACCAGGGAAAGATGAAAGAGGCACTAAAAGCCTTTGAACAGGCTATCTCACTTGATGAAAGTTATATCCCCCAGAAGTATGGAGACACCCTGACCCGTCTTCAACAGGATAAACAGGCTGCTGCCCAGGAGGCACAAGAGAACAGTTCGGGCCAGCTTGTCATGCAATCTCCTTCAGAAATTAAATTGCCTCCCTCGATATTTTTAATAAATTATCTTATGATCGGGATAGGCCTTCTGGCAATTTTTTCACTCGGTGCTGTTCGGCTGTTTAAAACCAGAAGAAAGGAAAAGAAGATCAGGTAGCCCTGTCAAGAATTGTTTTTACAAGGTTACTTCTGTTTACCTCTTTTTTTATCTTCTTCTCAGGGAGGACCGGCTTTTTTGTCTTGAAAAAAATGCCGATTGGTATTTTTGCGTCATCGTTATAATTCCACTGTTGCGCAGTCCGGCAGGCAAATTCGAACAGACCCGCGTTTGATTCACTGGTTTCATAGATCCGCTCATCGTACCATGTTGTCATGTTAAAGAAGGATGCACAGATCTGCAGGACATCTACATGAGCGAAACCGGGATGCATAATTGCTTCTCTGAAAATTCGCCTTAAGTGTGGCAAACGACGGGTATATGCCCGTGAAACAAAGGTGGCTCCGGAACCAAGCAATAACTCAATAACATTGAGGGGATATTCATGAAGGCCCTGGGGGGTTGACTTTCCTTTGTATCCATATGGTGAAGTCGGAGTATACTGACCAGTGGTCAGGCCATAGACCCGGTTGTTATGACATATGACTGTAATGTCAATATTACGCTTCGCTGCATGAATCAGATGATCGAGCCCCTCTGCATACAGATCTCCATCACCGGCAAAACAAATAACCTTGAGATCAGGGTTTGCCATCTTTATACCGGTGGCAACCGGAATAGTTCTGCCATGAAGTGAATAGAAACTGTTCAGTTGGAAGTAGTCAGCAATCTTGGCGTGGCAGCCAATCCCAGATACCAGAACGAACTGATCACGTGATATTCCTTCTGCCTCAAGTTCCTGAATGACAAACTTCATGGCATGCTGAATTGCGAAGTTTCCGCATCCCGGGCACCAGGTATTCTGTGCCTGAGTGACTAGTGACTCTTCGCTAGTCATGAGGCAACCCTCCGTACTTTCTCAAGCAACTCCTCAACTGCAAATGGTCTCCCATCATACCGCAGAATCAGTTCATCTGTCCGGTACCCTTCAAGAGATAAAATCTTGTCGAGCTGGCCCGTTGAGCTGTCTTCTACAAGTATAACTTTTTCAACCCCCTCCATTGCTTTTCTAAACTCACCGGCAGGGAATGGGGAGATCACAACCGGAGAGACCAGCCTCATATTAAGTTCTTGTGCAACCTCATTGCATACACCACGGGGTGACCCCCAGCAGAGTATTGCAGTCTTTGCCTTAACCGATCCGCCGCAGATGACTGCTCCTGGCTTGTCAGTCATGGCTGAAAGTTTCTCCGCCTTCCTGAGCCGTTTATGGACCATGGCAATACTCATCTCCGAATCTTCTGAAGTGATCCCTTCGTAGTCATGTGTATAACTGTTCACCTTGATCACCTCTCCTTTATACGGGGGAATCAAAATCGGGGATATCCCGTCAGGGGTATCTGCGTACCGCTTGTATGGGTATGAAGGGGATGGAAGCGGGGGATATGCCCTGACCTCCGGTGTTGTTTCAGGAGTGTATATTCCCTCTGATAATGTTTTGTCTGATAGGATAAATGCAGGAATCTGGAGTCTCCAGGCAAGTTGCACAGATTCGGCTGCCCACTTGAATGCTTCAACTGGTGTTGCAGGGGCAGCGATGAACCTTGGGAACTCGCCCTGCCCTGCATGACATGTAAACAGGAGATCTGACTGCGCTGTATATGTAGGGAGCCCGGTTGAGGGCCCTCCCCGCTGAGAGAGTACAATCACAATCGGAACTTCGGACATCCCTGCAAGAGAGAGCCCTTCGGTCATCAGGCAGAATCCTCCTCCTGAGGTTCCTACTGCAGCCTTTTTCCCTGCATAAGCAAAACCGAGTGCCATTAGAATGACTGCTATCTCACTTTCAGGGTGGACAACATCTATACCTGCTTCATCTGCCACAGAGGCGAGGAAATGAAGGACTCCGGATGAAGGTGTCATCGGGTAAGCAACATATGCATCTATGCCCCCTGCCAGAAGGCCGAGGCCTATCCATTCATTGCCTGAAAGAAGTGGTCGAGGCGATGCTCCCTCCACCGGGTGGATCTGCATGCACCGGGTTGTACGGGAGAATGCTTCGCGTGCGATAAGTAGGTTAATATCTGTCTCTTTGGTCAGTTTTTTTCTGAAAACTGACTCAGCCAGATTCCAGGGGATTCCTGCACACCCACAAAACCCGGCAACTATTGCTGTGTTGCCCATGATCGCCCTACCTTTAAACTGGGCAACAATCTCCTCAATTGGTAGAGCCTGCCCCTCTGTTTTGACTTTCGGGCTGTCATAGATTACGGTTCCTTTGGTGGTAAGATTACTGGTGTGTAGATCAACAGTCTTTTGATCGAGTGCCAGGATCAGATCGACACCAGTGCGATGAGTAAAAACTGGTTTATCTGATGCCCGTATGATACAGAAGTTATGTCCACCTTTGATTAGAGACGGATAATCAATATACTGATAAACGTAATAGCCCAGTTCAGAGAAGATCGATGCAATCAACTGACCTGCCTGTGCGATTCCGTCTCCTGCTTTTCCTCCGATGAGGACAGAGTATTCAGACAATTGTTCCGCCTCCATGGGGAGATCTCTGCACCTGATCTCTTTATACTTGTTACCGGTACCAAGTTGTCAGGCAAATGTCTGATCTATCCATCTGGTAATGCTGTTCCTGACATCCTGAAGATGTTTCAGACATTGTGGTTCTTCTGGATTACAGTCACCATGATCAGGGAATGATTGGTGAAAGACCACTCCTGCACCTGGGACCATGGGGCAGGCCCCCGATGCAGTATCACACACAGTGACTGCGATATCAATGTCCTTGTCAAAGAAATCAAGAAGGGGCTTTGAAGTCTGTCCGGAAATGTCAATGTCGATCTCTTTCATCACTAGAATAGCTCTGGGATCCAGAGTGGTTGGTTGTGTCCCCGCACTGTATGCCTCATATCGATCCCCATACTTAAACCGGAGATATCCCTCAGCGATTTGGGAGCGGAATGAGTTATGGGTACAGACAAACAGAACTGTTTTTTTGGTATCAGCCATGCTGAGATCTACCTCCTGATACCAGATGAGCATTTCCTGATGACTGGATCAGATCCTATTGTTTTTTTAAAAACAAAACTTTCGTAAAATAATTAAAGGTGAGCAAAGATTAATTCTGAACGTACTTTTCTAAAACACTTCGTGGCATAAAGTAAACACTCTGGATCCTTCCAGAACCTTTTACATTACATTATATATGTGATCACATGGGACTAATTGACATGCGAGTCCTTGCAATATCAGGTAGTCCTCTAAAAAACGGGAACACAAGCAGGCTGATCAATGCAATCGTTGGTGACCTGGAAAAGAGTGACATTACAGATCTGAAGGTAAAGGAGATCTCTCTTGCAGGCAGTTTAATCCGCCCATGCAAATCATGTCGCAAATGTATGAAAGAAGGGCACTGTGTCCTGAAGTCAGATGATTTCTCCAGGATTGTCCGTAGGATGAAGAAGAGCGATCTTATCATCATCGGTTCGCCGGTATATTTCCATGATGTTAATGGACAGATAAAGAACTTGATTGATCGCTCATATTCACTCTGGCATGAGCGTCAGCTGAAAGGTAAAAAGGTGATACCAGTCGCGGTCTGTGCAGAGAGTGGTGATGATCGAACACTTGAAACCCTGAAAATATGGGCCCAGGCCCAGGAGATGAAAATCATCAGAACGGTAAGCGGACGTGGATTCAAAGCTGGTGATGTGCTCAAGGATAAATCAGCAATGAATCAAGTTAGTGATGCGGCAAAATCTGTTGCAGGTGAGGTAAAATCAGAAAAGAACAACTAACACACAGTATCAGGGATGTTGTTTTTCCCCATCAGAGGAAGGTAATACCTCAATTTTTAATCCTCTCTTCATTATTCGTTCAAAGGATCTGATATCTCCAAGGATCGCCCACTGTTCGAGTGAACAATCTCCAGTGCATTCAATGGCCAGTGTTATCTTTCGTCGCTCTGATACCAGGAGTTTTGCACAAGTCACTCTCCCGTCATGACTTCTGTCAAGGTTTTCGGCCATTCTAAGAAATATGGAGAGGATCTGGACCATCATTTTGTCTTCATTGCTCAATGGGCCATAAGATGAGTCCTTCCTGCGTGGCATCTTTTTTCGGTGATACCGGGTGACAAGAGCGATGATCAGGATCTCATGCTCATTAAAACCAAGTAGGGGAGCATGGGTTATCACGTAAAATGAGTGCTGGTGATGGCCTGGGAATGAGATGAACTGGCCGGTATCATGAAGAACTGCCGCATATGATAAGAGTTCCCTGCTCAAATTTGAAAGGTTGTGTAGTCCTGAAACACGTGCTGAATCAAACAACGAGAGTGCCAGTTTTCTGACATGATTGGCATGTGGTTCATTGATATGACATGCTCTTCCAAGGTGCTGTATACTTGATTCCCGTATCGGTTTCTGTTCGGCATAGGGAAAGCCGGGAATTTTTGAAAGGTAATCGATAAGAAGTCCGTCTCTCAGACTTCTTGAAGAGATTCGGATCTCATTGATGTTTGCCTGCCCAAGTAATGATTCAAGAATAAGAACCCCTGCAATGATGATATCTGCACGATCCGGGTTCAAACCCTGAACGTTTCTTCGTTCTTTTAGGGGGAGTGAACAGAGGAGTGAGATAATTGCTGACAGTTCATTTCTGGTTATTACTCCTGGCTGGTGAGGAGTTACAGAGTTCAACCCGGCTGCAATTGCTTCAAGTGTAGTGATTGTTCCCGAGCTTCCAAATGCCAGTTGTACCTTTTTACCAACTACATGCCTGATTGTATGTGTAGCACGGCTGCGGATGTGTTTTTGGATCGTCTGCACAACTGACGGAGAAATTGGGCCCGTAAGATCTTGTGGAATATATGTATTGGTGGTCCTTATGGCACCAAGTTTCAGACTTCGTAGCAGAAACGGTTCATACTGATCTCCGACAATAATCTCGGTACTTCCTCCCCCGATATCAATAAAAAGAGATTTTGTCTTTCCTATCTTGACACCACTCGAGACCCCGAGCCATATCAGCCTGGCTTCTTCTGGTCCTGAAATCACATTGAGTTCAAAACCTGCCTCTTCCCGTATTCGGGTGATCAGAGTGTCACGGTTTCGCGCATCTCGTGTTGCAGAAGTGGCAACAGCGACAATCTCTGAAGCCCCAAAACTCAATGCCATCTCAGCAAATCTGGAGAGGACAATGACAGTCCGTGTAATGGCATCAGATGTAAGGATGTTATCAGCAAACTCTCCTTCACCTAATCTTACAACCTCCTTCTGCTGGGTTAAAACTGAATATGAACAGTTAAGGTTCAGCCTGATGATCAGAAGCCTGGCTGAGTTTGTGCCAAGATCGATGAATGCAACTACTTTGGGCTCGTTTAATTCCATGAAATTTCTATCCGGCACCCGGTCACCTCACTGAGCAGAGCCGACTTCTTTTCAAGTACCCGGGTTTCCGGCTCAGGGATATGATCATCTGTAGTCCTGCAATCAATTTGAATGACCCCCTCACCTGTCTGGATTGACAGTTCCTGTACCGATGAACGGTGGAAACGATCAAGGGCATCGGCAAGACGCAGAATACCTGCAGACCACCGAACCTGCCATTTCTCCTTATTAGTTAATCTGGCAAATGATGAATGAGAGGGATCCGGATGTGCTTTGCGATGATACCTGGCAATGAGGGCCACAATCTGCCGGTCTGTTGGAGTCAATGGGATGGTTGTGTCTGATAGAATGAGATCCATTGAAGCCTTATGATGGGGACGAGATGGTACGCTCCAGCCTATATCATGAAGAAGAGATGCCAGTGAGAGAAGTCGCCGTTCAGGATCTCCCATTCCATGAAACCCGGTAAGGAGATCAAAAAGCAGTCCTGAAAGTCGTTCTACCTGGAAGGCGTGAGGATGATCAGGATCATAGCGCTCCATGAACGAGAGAGTGGGATCTACACTTTGCTCTTCTAACTGACCCACCCTGATGGAATCAGTGAAGCTCAAGTCTGTTCCTCAGGATCCTGAACCACATCCAGAGATTTCCCTTCCCTGATGATTCGTGCGAATGCATCAGGGAGGTGCCTGTGATGTAATTCCTCAATGGTCCGCTCTATTTCATATGGGACCCTGATATGAATGATTGAAAAGGGTTCAACGGTAAGAAGGGCGTAGCAGGCCCTGGGATCACCATCTTCCGGCCTGCCGACACTGCCTGCATTGATGAACCAGACACCGTCTACTTCACGGGCTGCCCCCCTGTGTGAATGCCCGGTTATGATAACTTTCGCTTCTTCTGCAGCTGCGATCTCGTGAAGTCTGGTGTCAGGGGTTCCATAATCGAGGTATTCTGTCAGTGAATCAGGACTTCCATGTGTGAGAATCAGTGGGATGCCTCGTACACACATGCATACCTTTCTGGGAAGGCTGGCTAGCCAAGTGCGGTTTTCATCTGATATCTGGTGATATGCCCATCTCATCGCCAGTTGTTTCTCCTTTGATGAAGGCTTTCCCTTCTTCCATTTTTTCGAAAGAACCGAGAGATCATAGTTCCCGATAACACTGATGATATGTCTCTCTCTGATAAGGTTGATAACCTCATCAGGGAACGGTCCGTAACCGGTTAGATCTCCTGCATGAAGAACCACAGACGCACCCCTCACCTGTGCATCAGCAAGAACAGCTTCCAGTGCAGGAAGGTTTGCATGCACATCACTGATCAGGGCGATGGTAAGTGGTCCTGTATGTTCAGAATCTATGGCCCCGTCAAATGAATGCTGAAGTGGTAATGAGATCTTCTCAGAGAATCTGTTCCAGAATCCCTCATCTTTTACTTCTTCCCAGTTCTTGGTAAGTTCTCTGAACTGTTCTTCACGGCTTTTTTCCCTGTCCGTGATAAGGAGAGAGATCCCTGGTTTTATGAGTTCGAAGAATCCATGATTTCCGAAATAGGTAATAGACCGCTCCTCCTCTTCTTCAAGAAACCGGGGCATAAGCCCGATCCAGACATCACAATCATGGATGTCACCTAGGAGTTCCTGAAGATGTTTGATTACCTTGATCTCGGGCTTAAGGCGATCCTCGTAAAGCCCAGCGTAGGCTTCAAGTGTGTATCGAAGCCTCTTTGCAGCGATACGCATCTCGTGGTGTTGCTCTATCCGTGACGAGTCCTGAAGATATGGCTCGAACCAAAAGAGATCAGATACGCGGGCCATGATCTGCATGAAGGCACGCTCGTAGGTCTGAACCGGATGGACTCCCGTTCCTTCAAGCATTGCCCTGATTTTTAGATCATGGAGAAAGGCTGCCATATCCTGGATAACCCCTTTCCTGGTAAAATCTGATACCTCTTCAGAAACACCTGGTTGCATCACCCTCCTTTTCTGTATCAGCCTCAGCAGAAGACATTCAAGTCCTAAAGTAACAGGGTCAGATGACTGAAACAAACTGATCTTCCCGGCTTGGGGGATATTAGAGGCAGTCTCTTTTTCTCCTCCTAATGGTTCCTTCTCCTGATGGAGGTTTTTTAGATGTTTACCAATCCAGGAAGAAATCCGGTCTTTGACTGTAAGGGGGGGTACTGGAAGGCTCTGTTGTGAGACTAATGCGGGGTCCGTGATCACCTGTGAAATCTGAAGAGGTTCAGCAGATGAGAAGAGAAGAACTGTATTTCTCTTTTCAGGACAGCACTCTGCAAGAAAAGCACGGACAAATTCTATCTGTACATCAAGATCGCGTGCTTCACCTAGTGATCGCGTAAGTTTGCGAATCTGGTTCTCCCATTTTTGCCTGGCATCTTCAGGGAGACAGTCAGAAAATAAGGGAAATGCAGCACGTATTCTTCGTGTCGCCACCCGGCTGCGATGGACATACTCGATATCATCATCCTTCACCACACCCTGTAGTTCTGCTTCCAGCTGGCTGAGAAGAGGCAGAAATGTGCTGGTAGCATAAAGACAGTAATCAGGATTCTGGAGAGGACATTTTATCGGCCGCTGGCCGGTCATATGGTACATGATGTGGAGGTTTTTCTGGTTATATGTTGTGAAAAAGAAAGGTGTGCATATTGAAAAATTTTGAACTGTTCTGCAAGTCCTTATATTACAGGCTGTCCTACGTTGGATTCATGGATTATCGGACATTGTTTCTTATTATGCTGGTTATGGCTACAGTGCTTCTGGCAGGTTGTACGGACCAGAGCAGCAAAGCATCGCCAGAGAAAAATTCGTCGATTATTGATACCGGAGAAAAAAACTCTATGCAGTCTGTTGTTTCTGAAAGTGCCGGTTTGGAAAGGATTGATGGAGAAAATCTGCAGTCAGACTCACAAGAGACAATGCCCCTAAATGATACCATCAATATCTATCTGAAAGAGAATCCCACTACTGGTTTTCAGTGGAATGCAACAGTGACGTCAGGCCTTCGTATCGAAAATGATACCTACGTCGCTGACCCTGTCAAACCGGGTGTTGCAGGGTCTGGAGGAATGCATTACTGGCTGGTTCAAGGTATTGAAAAGGGAAACCAGACATTTGATGCGATTTATATGAGATCATGGGAACCCATCACTGGGAATGAGTCTAGATATACCATGAATATACAGGTTGAATAACAATACCCGGCTGCCTTCCACCTTCTTTTTTCTACGGGTTTATCCCTGGCCAGGATCAATATCAGATCATGCAGAGGTCTGATCACGCCGCACTCATTGGAGCGATCACTGCAGCATTGCTCTTCGGAATTGTTGTTCCAGTTTCAAAGACATTTCTCGTAGGAACCGGTCCGATAACCCTTGCAGCTCTTCTTTACATGGGTGCAGGTGTAGGGCTTCTTCTGCTTAAGATAATCAGACCGCACCAGACCCAGCAAGAAGCACCGGTGACAAGAAGAGACATACCATTTCTTGCAGTCATAGTTATCGCAGGCAGTGTCATGGGCCCGATTCTCCTGATGACCGGATTAACCATGGTACCAGCAGGGACTGCTTCACTTCTATTAAACGCTGAATTGGTCATGACAGGGATTATTGCATCTCTCTTCTTCTCTGAACCACTTGGTAGGAGGGTTGCCATAGCGATGATGGCTGTTGTGATAGGCGGGCTTATTCTCTCAGTGGATCCTTCTGGTACCTTTGGTATATCTGCAGGGGCAGTACTTATTCTTGGAGCGTGCTTCTGCTGGGGAATAGATAATAATGTCACCCGTAGCCTTTCAGGAAAAGATCCAGCATCTGTTGTTATTATCAAAGGGATGTGTGCTGGTATTGTTGGGCTCATCCTTGCAACACTAATAGGGGAATCTCTCCCTTCCACTCATGTTATTCTGTATATCCTGATAACGGGTTTTTTTGGGTATGGGCTTTCATTAGTTCTTTTTATCAGGTCACTTCGGACGCTCGGGGCTGTCAGAACCGGTTCCCTTTTTGCACTGGCGCCGTTCATAGGCGCAGGGTTCTCATGGATATTCCTTGGAGAGGTTCCAGGTTATCAGGCCGTTGTGAGTTTTCTGTTTATGGCCATTGGGGTGTACCTGATAGCGACGGAAGACCATCATCATCTCCACTCTCATATCAGGGTTAGTCATGATCACCGACACCGGCATGACGACGGACATCATACCCATTCTCACCTGGAATCAGATCCTGGTGAACATGCCCATCTTCACCAGCACGATATGGTGACTCATGATCACCAGCATACCCCCGATCTCCATCACTACCATGATCATGAGTTACTGCCTGATGACAAGAAGAGTGAATAACATACGCTGAATAGATAAATGTAGAATGTAGGAGTACTGGATGGATCTTACCATCCTGGAAAATCAAGATAATGAATAGCTTCCAGATGACTGAGAAACATCTCATTTGATCCGACCAGGTCTGAAAGGTCTGTCTGGGCGGGTATGGTCTTGTGTTTGGGATGTGGGGTTCCGGTCAGCAGGGAGCAATCGTAATCACAGTAGAATGCAATACAACTCATAATTTCTCACCTAAACCGGATTGTATTCGGTGTATGGCACTGTGGAACAGTGCAGATTATTGGAGTCATCCTAGTAACAGCATCAATGTAGGAGGACATGGTGACTGATTTAGATGACGTCCTGCTCACAGGTGTCCTGTGACATCATAATGTTAGATGAAACACCATATAAGAGCGGAATAGGATACTCCGGCTTTTCTGTTTGAAATGGGTTTATCCTTTAAATTTTTTTTAAAATTCACATTAAGGAACAAATTTCTATGAGCCACCTGTTCGGGAAAATTGAGGGCGTTTCTCCTGGTTCAGACTGTGTTTTCATCATTATCAGGAGGACAACGAAATGGGGGTGTAAAAGTGAAAATTTCTCGGTTTCAATGGTTGCAACCGGTTGCAACACAAAAAAAGTACGAGTTGTTGGAGAGACATTCAAAATATTTGGGCTAATGTGTTATTGAGACAACAGGCGGTGAAAAGAGAACAGTAGGAGGCTGTCAATGGTGTGATTTACAGCCCTGACTCTGGGTCCTGGTGCAGATGCGGATCAGATCAGCCAGCCTGACAAACTGTACTGCCGGATCCCCCCCTTTCTGAAGGTACCAGGTGTTGGAATCCAGCATCCCGGAGATCCCCTCTTTTTTCTCCCTGCCAGTGAGGAAGATGAAGGGCATGGAAGGGAACATCATTCGTACCTTCTCTCTGAGCGTGGCTCCATCCATTCTTACCATCTTGCAGTCAGAAAGAACAATATCAAATTCTCCCCTTTCCAGAATATTTAATGCCTCTTCACCCTCTGTTGAAACAGTGATCGAGAATTCCCCATCTTTTTCCAGGATCACCTTCACAATTTCAAGAAACGAGATATCATCATCAACATACAGGACGCGGGTAATTCTCCCAACATCACCAATTCCTGGAGTACATTTACCTCCAATAAAAGGGGTCATTAGTATCAGACCATCAGACCGGTGTCTGAAAAGGGCTTTATCTTAACCAGAATATAATCACGCATCCGGGATGGCCGAATGTCACTGATCATCCCTACTGTCACCCCTTTCTCCACTTCTACTTTTTTCAGTTGTACTGCAAAAGGATCATATGGTAGTTTCACCCTTACTCCGTCCATCTGAACGACAACAGGAACAGGTGAAGTAACATCATGGATATCAGGAAGTTGTTCCAGAATAACATCCATCAATCGTGCTGGAGAGATACTGAGAGGATCCTTGGCAATGTCTGATCGTCTACCGTCTAGAACCCGGGAGACTTCAGATACAATATCATCAAGCTTAGCAATCTCCGGTGCCTCTTTAGTCCGGTGCATAAACCTGCCAAATCCTCCAACATATCCGGCAACCGGAGGATCGATTATTTTTTTGAGTGCATCGGTTGATGGCCCCCCGGTAACGACGATTGGAATGTGGATACCTCTTCTAAATGTTGGCATCTTCTGTTTAATACAGGTCTCAAAGTTACCAAAGAGGTAAATCACGAGATCATGCTCGTTGATGATATCACGTTCCTCATCAGAGAGAAGACCTATTCGTTTCCCAAATCCACGGGCAAGTCCAATCATGTTGGTCTTCGCACCAGCGGTTCGGAGGTACTCGGCGACATCGCATGAAGCATGGGGAAGGTGATGAATCTCAAGTGACATTGAGACGATTGCGATCTCTGTTCCGACCAGCGGGGCAAAGATAACCTCTCCAGTAAGAGGTCGTGATAAAACCCTAAGTGTCTCAATGTCTTCACGTGGGATAAGAGCCTGGAGTACAACCTCCTGGGCGATCATATGCTTCTGGATGATATATCCACCCATATCCTCGATCAGATCAAGGATCTCATCATGCCGGTAGACTCCTCCTTTATAGGTAATCGGCACCAGGATCATGATCCCTCTCCCATGATGGAAAACTGCTCTTCAACGAGAGGTGTTACATCTTCCTGAAGGGTGTTTTCACTTGCAACGAACCAAAATTTCCCGTTCTGGAAACTCTGTTTCTTCACCTTGAATCCCTCAGGGCAGATCACCTGCATGGTGTAGATGAGATCACGAAAAAGTCCTTCGGTTGGATCTGCTACTACAATCTCTTCGATCCCTTCCCGCTCTTCGGTGTTCAGATGCATCTCAATGGTGAACCGGTCTGGCTGGACGATACGTTCTTTTCCAAATTTTCTCCAAAGTAATTCAAGGAGTGGGGCAAGATAGGTCTCATCAGCGATCGAGAGGATGACCTTATCTCCGTCATATGTGATTCCGGCAAAATCCCTGACAATAACGTTGCGGGGAACTGTCCGTGTAATTCCAACCGCAATGAATATTGGGACTTCAGGATCGATGAAGATCCGAAGACGGTCCAGTACCCGGAGGATATCATGGTCTGTGATCACTGTCGATGCGATCCTGCGGTATAGTTCTCCTCCGGCAGGTTCGGTCGACTCAACCTGAAAATACTCCAGTGTCCCCATCCTAATCAGTTTTTCTCCACAAATCCTGACGAGAGAAGAGCAGCTCCTACCGATCCGATGTATTGTGAGTGGTGTGGCACCACTATCTCTGTCTGCAGGAGTTCGCCCATGGCCCTGACCAGTCCCTGGATAAGCGAAGTCCCACCAACCATAATCACCGGCTCCTTGATATCTATCTCCTGAAGTTGCTGTTCAAAGACCTGCTCTGCTACGCTATGGCATGCGGCTGCAGCAACATTTTCTTTGCTGTGCCCTTCAGCAAGGGCATTGACAAGACTCTGTGTCCCAAAAACAATACAGTAACTGTTCATCGGCACATCTCCGCCCATGCCAGCCATAGCCAGGGGTCCGAGTTCAGTGATGTCAACCCCGAGCCTTTTTGCAGTCATCTCAAGGAATCTGCCGCTCGCTCCGGCGCAGATACCTCCCATGGTAAAGGTCCCGGGGATCCCATTGTTTACAGATATTGCTTTGTTGTCCATCCCCCCGATATCAATTACCGTAGATGGGCCATGCTGGCAGTCTGCAAGGAATACTGCACCTTTGGAGTTTACTGTCAATTCTTCCTGGATGAGGTCTGCACCAATCCTCTCTCCAATTAAAAACCTGCCATACCCGGTTGTACCAATGGCGTCAAGATCCTCTCGCTTGACACCGGCCTCCTCAAATGCCAGTGCCATAACCTCATCTGCACTGCCCATTACCTCAGTAGTCGGGCGCCAGCCTGTGCCGATGATCTCATTATCCTGCATGATCACGGCTTTAGTCGTGGAAGATCCAGAGTCAACCCCCATGGTGAGACCCACCTGCCTCTCACGTGCAAGGAGGGCGCGACGCCTCGCAATCGTGGTAAGAGCTTCCATTCTGGTGAGCAGGGTTCCGGAGGTTGTCCTCTCGGTGAATGAGTAACTCACCACGGGAAGAGAGGAGTGTTCATGGATATATCTCCTGAGTTCATTCCTGACAATCGCGGCCTCTGCACATCTGAAACAGGAGGCGATAAAGACTGCATCAGCCTCAACCGATCCTTCAACCAGTGCCACTGCACGGGCGATGGCTAGTTTCAGATCACCTGATCTGACATCAAGCCCGAAATCCCTGAAGTTACGCCTGATATCTGCAAGTGAGAGATCAGGGAAGAAGACTTCAGCACCGACTGCTTCGGCCGCTGTATAAATCTCCTTCTGCACACCGCTGTATTCAGGCCCGCACGAGAGTTGGGCTATCCTGACCAGATCTTCACTCATGGGTTCCCTCCAGACTCTTCAAAAATGCCTTGATGCTTCTGACAAAAGCGATACCCGTATCCTCATCGGACGGATACTCAACCTCCAGAACTGGGACTCCTTTCTGCTTTATCAGGAACTCTATCAGTTCATCTGTTCTGGCACATCCCATACAACCGAATGCATAATCAGCATGTTTTACGATCACCGCTGCTTCTGCCTCGTCGATCAAGGGTCCGAAGAGTGACATTCTTCCTCGCACCCCCGACGGAACTTCTACCGCTGCCCACCTGAGTCCACGCTTTGCATCCTCAGGTGTCATCTGCAGAGGAGGCGAATCAAGGCCGGCGGTCTGGATTCTTTCACGGATCGAAAGGGCGGTTCCAAGTGCTTTGTGCCCGAAACGGGCTACGAGATCAGAGAGGATCAGGCTGGTTGCAGGATATATGAACACTTTTGCCACGTTATGGCACCTCGGCATCGATAATTTGCTTGAGTTTCTGCAGATCTAAAAGGGGTGGTTCTTCCGGAACTGATGATGATAAAGGAAGTGTTAAAGCAGGGTCTTCTGAGTTTATCGCCTCGATCCCTTTTGAAACCCACTTTACCACTTTCATCTCGAATTCATGCCCAAAGTAACCGGGCCTGGCCCCACCAAGATTAGCCCGGCACCGCCGAGGGTCTCCGGGAGGAAAGCCCCGGTCCTTCACGAAAATATGGGATGGATCAATCTTTCTGATATGGGCGATCACCCGCTCTACTTCAGATTCTTCACCTGTGATCTGAAGACCGAAACAGGTCTCTTTGATCATTACTTTCTCACTGACCTCATATGCCCGTGATGTCAGGTCGTCAGGGGTTGTCTTGTATGATTCCACAAAGACATACTTAGTGACAGTCCCCTGGTAGAGTGGTGGAATTTTCTGCTTCACTGGTGCACCTCCCTGAAATAAACCATATCGCCTTCTTTGAGTGCACTCAGTTTTTCAAGGTCCACTACTCTTCCCAATACATTTGTTCCAGAAAATGGTTCTGATGTAGGGCCGAACTCGCTGTTATCATTTGTCCTGACACCAACCATCCCTGCTCCTTTCCTTGACTCATTGGTCATCGCGAATGCTCCGGCGGTAACTTCATCTTCGGGTGTGTTTTCAGGTTTGATATTGATCGTCTTCGGCACTTTAGTCTCGAAGAGATATACATCATCGAAGGCGAAGAAGAGAGGAAGCCTGCCCACATCGTGAAACTTCAGACCCGTGATCTCCCTGAAGATACGACAGGTTTCTGGTGCATGAAGATCATCAAGAATAATGTCGATAACCTGCGATCCAGGCACCGTCTTTACTTCTACTCTTCCTTCATATAGCACATCAAGGGTTGTTGCCGGCTCCTGGGAGATGATGATACGATCCGGCTCTTCCCGGTCTGGTATGAGTTTAACTCCCTGACTAGAAGCAAACGGGATTGCCTTGTCAAGACTAACTCCGACAAGATCAAATTTTGCAGGTGTAACTCTGACCTCAAATGAATCCCCTTCTTTAGCAATCTTGGCGATCTCAATACCATGAACTACCTGACCGGTCCGTGTATGAGCAAGGCTGCGGGGAAGATCTTCTGTATAAATGTACACAGAACCCTGCTTTTTACCAGATGTTCTGAGCATGACTGAACCCTCTCGCCTGGATGACCCGGCCTCATAGGGGACAGATGTCCCGGCAAGGGTATCGCACCTGATATGGGTGCTCATCCGCTGACTACCTGTAAATTTCCCGCTCCTGAGAGCGAGCAGCATGAGTTCAACGCTCTTTGCTGCCAGGTTTGTGTATCTCTGGATGGCACTGTCATATCCCTGGGCTTCAATCCTGACATGACTGATGATCTGCATCCCATCAGAAACCTCAAAACCCATATCAGTTGTTGTGAATGCATCCACAGACTCTGAGAAAGAGATGACTGGTTCAATGCCAAGGATTTTATCTCCCGGTCCAAGTCGATCCATAACACCCCGGCCTGAAACGACTTGTCCTAAAACTCCCCCGTCTCCTGCAGCCCCATGATCTGCAGAATGAGTTTTTCGTGAAAAGACCAGCATTGACTGGGCAGGATCATATCCTCCGCACCCGAGGATGAGATCACCACGCTCATACCGCGAAGGACGGCGTGCAGGAGCAAAAATGGCTGGAAAAATTCCAATACTTACTGTCTGACGCTCCTGCCATCTGACTTCAAGACCGGAAGGAAGGGAGGGCAGGGGAAGTTTTTCTTCACCTGATATCTCAACAACAATCTCACCAGCTGTTGTCTTGAGCAGGTACTGCCTTGTCTCGGTATGGCTGGAGATCCCGGGTTTTATTATCGCTATGCTCAGAGAAGGATCATGGTCTGGCAACAGGTCACCAAGCGTGGTGCCGGTTGAGATATCCATCCGGTTCCCATCAAGCATGACTGTTGCCATAATATCCTCCCTGGTTACTCCGCGGCCATGGTCTGTCGTTCCTGCTCAGTCACTTCTGCAAGAACCTCAGCAGTCGGACCAACTTTAACAATCTTCCCAAACCGCATTAATGCACACCGATCGCAGGTGTCCCTTACAAAATCCATATCATGCGATACGATGATGAATGTTTCCTCCATCTCTTCACGTGAATGCATGATTGAGTGTTTTACATCAACCTTAGTTATGAGATCCATTGTTCCGGTTGGCTCATCAAGAACCACCACATGGGGCTCCCTGATAAGAACCTGGGCAAGAGCCACCCGGTGCCGTTCCCCTTCCGAAAGTGTTCCCGGGAGCCTCTCAAGGATCTCTTTACTCTTTTCAGTTGTGAACCCAGCCATCTTAAGAGTGATGATGGCTTTGCGCATTGCGAGTTCTTTTGGAAATTCCAGACCTATTGCATCTGTAAGATTGTCAAGTACAGTCCGGTGAGGAAAGAGATCATACTCCTGATGAAGGAGACCAATATATTGTTTGGCCCTTCCCCTGAATTCAAAGCCGGGTTTGGTCATATCAACCCATTCATCACCCACCTTGGCAATCAGGTCCCCGCTGGTCGGTTCCAGGATTCCGGCGATCATTTTTGATAAGGTGGTCTTTCCTGCCCCTGATGTTCCAATGATTCCTAATATCTCTTTCCTGTTAACAGAGAGGTCAACAAGATCTACTGCCCTGATGAGTCCGCGGTCAAGGGAGACGTACCGTTTGGATAGTTCTCTCGCACGCATGATCTCTTCTCCCACTTCGATGGCACCAAACTGCTCGTCATCGTGGTATCCCTGCATGAAGACTTCAGTAACCTCTGCAGGCGTCCCGATGGCTTTTATGGCACCATCATCCAGAAGAATAGCACGATGAACAATATCCTCAAGAATCTGAGAGAAATGAGAGGTGACCACCATTGCCATACCTGTCTCTTCTGCCGATTCCTTGAGCACCTGATGTACTATTGATGCAGTCTTTGGATCAAGGGTTCCGGTCGGTTCATCTGCAAAGAGACAGAATGGTTCTTTTGCAAGTTGTCTGGCAAGCACAACCCTCTGTTTCTCACCGCCAGAAAGATCACGGGCAATATGCATCATTCTGTGAGAGAGTCTTACCTGATCCACGAGGTCTGCTGCCCGGGAGACTGCTTTGTGGGATGGAAAACTTACATCGTCAAGGGCTTTGAGAACGTTATCGATAACCCGGTCATTACCATACAGGGCAAAGGTCCGCTGGAACATGATAGCATTGCGAAGCATGATACGACGCTTCATCCCTTCATTATCAGGATTCCAGAAATCAACATCAATGGATTTCAGGAGAGCACCGCAGCGGGGACAGGCCGTTCCCTCGTGACTTCCTATTGTTACGTACTCGCATCCGTCACATGCTGCGATATGATATAGAACTCTTCCTCCGGTGGGTGGCTGATCCACCCCGCGGAGCAGATGCATCAGGACGGTCTTTCCTGCCCCGCTCCGGCCGATGATCCCGAGAATCTCTCCTTCTGCAAGGGTGAACGACAAATCCTTGATTACCGTCTTTCCATCAAATACCATTGAGAGGTTCTCAACTGTGATCAGGGGTCTCATGATGCACTCACTGTCTGGTGTACTGGTGTGCTCTGGTGGGTAATACTTTATTTCCTGTAGTATGCCATTCACGGGCGTGAATTTTTTTCATCAGATGGTTAGGAAAAATTAGATAAGGGGATTGATGATGCCAATAACTTCCCTGACATCATGGATTCGGTGGTTGACAGCCGCTATCAGTTCATCTGGTTTATGTGAACACTGTTGTTCGGTCAGGACTGCAATATCTGCAGCCCGCATCGCCAACAGATCATTTATCGAATCTCCAACCATGAGCACCGTATCATACTCTTCTTTTAGATCTTTGACTATCCGTTCTTTCACTGTGGGTGTTGCAACTCCGAATACCTGGTCCCGGGGTATTCCGAGGTAATCTGCCATTCGCTCAAGCTTCGCCTCCCTGTCCCCTGATGCAATAAAGGTGGCTACTCCTAACCTGTGTAGTTCACGTATCGTCTCCTTCGCTCCTGGGAATGGGGTTCCTCCGGCAGTAACTGTAAACTCGATCCGGTGTTTGCCTGTATGAACTATGACCCCACTGTTTAGAGCAACGATCGCCTCTTCTTTTATCTTTGACCAGATGATCCTCATGCACTCCTGCATATCCCCGACCCTGACATGCGTATCATTCATCAGAATTCTGCCGATCTCTTCGGCTTCAACAACACGACGGGTGCAGGATATTCCAAACCCCAGTTGATGCTCTTTCAGGAACGATGAGAAGAGCTGATCTTGTGGTGCTGCCATAATGCCATGTGAATGGGCATGAATAACACAAAGGACCCGGTTTGGATCTGCGAATGTGAGCATTGTCGTCTCGATATCTGGAAATAATTCTCCCGAATCTACATCTTTGGCTATTCGGTAGGTATGAAGAAGCGTTCCTGCACTGTCAAAGACAACTGCAATTGACATAGGTGATAGAGAGATCACCGCCTTGAAGAATAATACCGATCCTCCAAATAATTCAGATCCTGAAGTTCGAGGAGGCACAGGGATTCTATGGCATCGGGGTATAATATCATATTATGACCCTTGAGGAGACTGCAGACCGGATCAGGAGCATGGAGATCCGGGGTGCCGGAAGGATTGCACGTGCTGCTGCGAAAGCACTGCTTGCTCATTCCCAGTCTGGCACATATCAGGATCTGAAATCATACCAGGAGCGTATGATGGTGGCATCAGAGATGCTTGCAGGTGTCAGACCTACCGCGGTGTCTCTGCCCAATGCAGTCAATCTGATCTCAAAACCCCTGTCCCTGGCAAAAACCCTTGATGAGGCGAAGTCAGGTCTTGAAGAACGTGCACAGGCATTTATCATCCATTCTGAACAGGCAGTCGCAAAGATAGGTGAAATTGGTGCACGACATATCAGGGATGGTGATGTGGTTATGACCCACTGTAATTCTGAAGCGGCACTTCAGTGTATCCTCACTGCCCACCAGCAGGGAATGGATATTGAGGTTTATGCTACGGAAGTACGGCCACGAAACCAAGGACATATTACAATAAAAACTCTTTCTGATGCAGGAATAAAGACTAATTTCATCGTTGATTCAGCAGCCCGGTATTTTATGAAAGAGGTTGATCTCTGTATCACCGGTGCAGACGCAATCACAGTGAATGGGGCTGTCATAAATAAGATAGGGACTTCCCAGATAGCTCTCGCAGCCAAGGAAGCACGAGTGAACTTTCTGGTGGCTGCAGAAACCTACAAGTTCGCTCCACGTACCATCCTTGGAGAGCGGATACTGATCGAGGAACGATCAGCAGACGAGGTTCTTCCTGATGCTGCCCGCGCAACCCTCCCACATGTAACGGTCAGAAATCCGACCTTTGACGTGACTCCAGCTGAATATGTGGACCTTATCATCACTGAGCACGGTGAGATCCCGCCCGGGATGGCATACATAATCATAAAAGAGCATCTTCAATGGGATATGGACAATCTTTGTATCGATTACCCGTACTGTGAGGAAGAGTAACCATGGCAGATGCAGTTGCAACCTATTACTTCCGCCCCAAAGAGGGCATAACTCCGGAGTGGGCGGCCAAAGCCATTGCCGAGGAACAGACTACCGGGACCTGGACTGATGTCTCTACCCGGGAAGAGTACGTGCATTATCTTGATGGCCAGGTTGGAAAGATCACTCCATCAGGAGATGGGTACCAGGTAGCAATCAGGTATCCTGCCGAAATATTTGAAATTGGAAATATCCCCCAATATCTGTCTGTTTTTGCCGGTAACCTCTTTGGCTTATCGCGTATTGCAGGGGTCAGACTGCTTGATGTGGAATTCCCCAAGGAGATCATCCCCTTTAAAGGGCCAAAGTTTGGGATCGAAGGTGTCAGAAAACTGGTTGGAACTACTGACCGGCCGCATGTCGGGACTATCATCAAACCAAAAGTCGGTTTGAACCCAAAGGATACTGCTGAGGTTGCATACGAAGCAGCTATCGGGGGTGTTGATCTGATCAAGGATGATGAAACCCTTACCGATCAGAAATTCTGCCCGATTTCAGAGCGTCTTCCAGCGGTGATGGAGAAACTCGATCAGGTGAAATCGGAAACCGGTAGAAATGTGCTCTACGCTGTCAACATATCCACTGCCGGGGATAAGATCCTTGAACGAGCCAGGCAGGCAAAGGAGATGGGAGCAAACATGCTGATGATAGATGTCATCGTCTGTGGGTTTGATGCTGTCAGAGTCATTGCAGAGGATCCATCCATCAATCTGCCGCTTCATATTCACCGTACTATGCATGCTGCAATAACGAGGAATCGTGAGCATGGGATTGCGATGCGTCCATTTTGCAGGTTAGTGCGGATGCTTGGTGGTGATCAACTCCATACCGGAACAGTATCAGGAAAGATGGAACATGATATGCAAGAGCTCATTGGTGACAACCGGACCCTGACTCATCCTTGGCATGGTATCAAAAGTGTCTTCCCTGTTTCGAGTGGTGGGATTCATCCTGGTGGAGTAGTGGAAGAGATCAGGGTTCTTGGTAGCGATCTGATCCTTCAGGCTGGGGGTGGCATACATGGACACCCAGACGGGACCCGTGCCGGAGCAACTGCAATGCGTCAGGCAGTTGATGCAGCCATGGAAGAGATCCCGCTAGCAACATATGCAGAAGATCATAACGAGTTAAGGCGTGCCTTGGAAAAGTGGGGAAAAGTAAAGGTATAATACCTGAATTACCATTTTCTCTTGTCAATTAGACCTGATATACCCTTTTTTATCGAATTGGATATCTGTGGAAAGACCTCAAATAATCCAATAAGATCAATTCCAGTCTCAATAAACCTGACAAGTAGTGCAAACCAGAGGGAAAGGGTTAGTCCTATCCCGAGAATGGAGAAGACACCAACGATACCGCTCTCCTGAAAACCTATTCCTGAAGGGCTTATTGGAACGAAAGAGAGGAGTGTGAGTAATGGATTTAAAAATAAGGCATCTGAAAACTGGATCGAACTGATTCCAATAGCCATGGCAAGACAATACCATTCAAATCCCCGGAGGATCCAGCAAATGCCTGATATGAAAATAACAAATGGGACTTTCACATGAAGGTTCTGGCACTCTCTGCCTGTTTCAAGCAGACGACTAACAATTGAGAATTTCCTTCCAAGATCTAACGCAAAACCAGGTGGATATACAGCAAGAAGGTACAGGCCTATGAGTGTGAGAATAATCCCGACGGTAGCGCCGCACCATATAAGTATCGAATTTCCGAAGATAGTTGAATACATGAAAAGAACTGACAAAAGCGCCAGCCCTAACTTGAAAAGAAATTCATAGATAAAGGTCCCGGTAATCGATGCAAGCCCTTTTTCATAACTGATACCTTTCCTATTGAAAAAAACTGCAACTGATAGATACCCGCTTCTTCCTGGTGTGAAATCTGATAGGAGCATACCGCCCATGTGGGAAGAAAATACCTGAGAAAAAGAAGTTTTGATGTCGAGATGTGATAATATCCGCCGTAGCCTGAAACTCATCAGGATATTATTGAGAAGATAACTGAACCCGGCAAGAATGATGAACCAGATATTTATTAAATCCGGCATTACCTGGGTCTGGCCACTGAATATGAGGCGGAGAATTGAGATAAAAAGGAAAATTCCCAGATAATATTGCCAGTAATGGTTCAGGTGTTCTCTGATCTTTTCCCATGAAAGGGTACTAACCGAGTTATTCATGGAAACGATGACAAACCCTGAATGTTGCAATATCTGTAAACTGGATGATATACTGGAATATTACTTTCAAATTCAATTTACTTGAACCACCTTCACGTTCAACGAATGTAATTGGCAGCTCAATTATACTATTCCAATTACTTTTGCCAAGGACCTCAAGTAATATCTTATATCCTCTGGGCTTCAACCTGGCCCCCTCCAATATTCTTCTGTGTAAACCAAAAAAGCCACTAACTGGATCATTAATATCTGGGAATAAAAGTCTAGCAAGGAATGTTGCTCCAAAGGAGAGAATTTTTCTCTCAACTGGCCAGTTTTCAATGGCACCCCCCTTAATATACCTGCTTCCAATTGCGAGGTCATAACCTTTTGTCAGAGCATTATATAACTCAACAACCGCAGAAGGTGGATGCGAAAAATCTGCATCCATCACAATGAGAAGGTTGTTTTGGGCACGTGAGAATCCGTCCACAACTGACTGAGACAAGCCATGATCTCTTAACCTGATAATCAAATGAATATTCAAAGAACTCTTTGAGATATTCTGAACAATTGTTTGAGTTTTATCTGTTGATTTATCATCCATTACCAGAATTTCATAGGGAATTGAGTTATTTTCAAGAATTTTTTGTAATGTAACTATTATTTTCCCAATATTTTCTTCTTCATTGTATGTTGGAATAATTATTGAAAGACTATTCATGGTTTATGGAAGGTAACAAATCCCTAAATGTTTAAATTATGGTGAATTAATGGCGATTCCTGCATTATTCAATCCGTCTATAATATCATTTTTTAATTCGGTCTGGCCTTTTCTGACAAATAGGTAAAAATTCTTTCCAATATCGATTTGATCATAATTACTTATGATCTCTTTTTTATAATCAGAAAAGATATTTGCCCCGTTATAATATGGAAATAGGAGAATAACATCTGCATTAGGATGATATCCTTCCCATACTGAATATCTTTCTGACATCAGGGTAAGAAGTTGCCATTGGGTAGACACAGAGGCGGATACCGGGATGATGGCACTCATTTTATTCAGGGTTTCCTGCTCTTTAGTAAATTGCTCCGAAGGATAAAATGAGAGGATACTTCCAAGGCTATTTACCGGGGAATACATTATTGTCGAAGCACAGGATGCAACTAACATGAGAATCAGAAGAGGATAGAACAGCCTCTTGATTCTTGGATAATCACATAGTTTCACTTTCAATAGAGAGAGAATCGTTGCCATAAAGAATATTGGTGTGATTAAGAGTGGATAATGGCTAAAAATATTATAATATACGAAAACATCTGGGGATGAAAACAAGATTTCGATCAGGGAGGGTATTGAAATGATGAGTAACTCCGGCGAGAACAGAGGAGAAAATATGAGAGGAATAAACATCTGAAACAGGAATATAAATCTATGATATGCATCCCCCTTCACGTTCGCATATGGGTCAGAGTATTGCGAAATAAATTGAACACTGTCAGATGTATCAGCCAACCCAAATGCAGGTTTCATAATAAATATATATGTGACCAGAATTAGTACAGAAAGAAGGACTAAAACAATATTTCTCCAATCAATTTTCTTCTGGATCAGCCATTCCCTAAAAATTCCTACGAGTCCCATCATGCCAATAATGATGGCTACATCTTCCTTGATGAGAAGACAGATTATACACGAAATAAAAAAGAGATTCTTTTTTCCAGTGATAAAGCCAAGCAGCCCAATGCCCAGAAAAAGAGGGAGAAATGCAAGTTCATGAAACGCAAAGAGATTTGCTCCGTGAACTGCTGGATAAAGGAGATAGAGAATTCCGATAGTAATTCCAGCTTTTTTGCCTAACAATTCTTTTCCACAGATGTAAATTGGGATTGCTCCAAGTCCGAGTAATACACTCTGGCTAATTAAAAGAATCTGAGGTCCTGGGGCAATGAGGTAGAGAGGCAGAATACTCAACAGTATGGGAGAAAAATGATATCCGAAATGAGAAACTCCTTCAAAAGAGTTTTCTAATAGTCCACCTGAGTGCAGTGTTGTCCAGAATGCCTGGTTAAATATTGCGACATCTCTTCCTAACTGGAAGAGTGATAATTCAAACAGAGTGATATATGAAAATACAAATGTGTAAAGAATCACTGCAGAGAGTATACCTAAATCGTATAGATCTAGTTTTTTGAGATAATCAGTTAAAAATTTCTGATATCTGGCACACATGTTGGTACTACTTCAGTATAATTCACTCAAAAATTCTTCCTGAAATAATGGATTATGTATGATTATATTGACAAAAAAAATAAGATCTGAAATATGTGTGTCAGAATTCAGAAGGTGAATTAGCACCTGCATAAATTAAAAAAGTAGATGCCGGGGGGCTGTTCACAATGTGTATCGCAGGAACAAAACATGTATTAGAATAGTGTGAAACAGCCTACTATAGTATAGGAGTACTGAATATGGATCTGCCTTTTGTCAAACTACATGGGAACGGTAACGACTTTATTCTGATAGATGAGTGGGACGGAATTAAGGTTCCCGACGAGATGAAAGGCGAATTTGCAGCGGTCTATTGCGATCGTAAGATGGGAATCGGCGGTGACGGGGTTCTCTTCCTTGGAAAGGCGACTGATGGAAAGGCAGCCATGCGACTTTTCCAACCGGATGAGAGTGAAGCTGAAATGTGCGGAAATGGTATCCGGTGTCTGGCCCGGTATGGTTTTGATATGGGTTATCTATCAGAGAAGGGGACCATTCACACCGTTGCAGGACTGATTGATGTTACCTGCGGGTATGATGAAGATGGAGATTTTCTTGCAGAAGTCACCATGACAGAGCCCCTGTTCGATGCTCCGTCTATACCGGCGAAAGGAAGTGGTGAGTTTCACGAGATCATCAATGGATATGAGGTATATGCCACCAACACCGGTGTTCCTCATGCGGTGGTCTTTGTAAAAGATCTCGACTCAATTGATGTATGTGGGCAGGCCCCTGTAATCAGAAACAGCCAGTTCTTCCCGAAAGGGGCGAACGTTAATTTTGTTGAGGTTATCGATCAGAACTCGATCAGGATCCGTACCTTTGAGCGAGGAGTTGAATGGGAAACTCTTTCCTGTGGAACAGGAGCCACAGCATCTGCTGCTATTGCTCACAGACTTGGAAAGACCGGAGCAGTTGTTGAGGTTGAGACCCAGGGCGGTCCACTCACTATTACACTGTCAAACGGGGCCACGATGAAAGGTCCGGCTGATGTGGTCTTCACCGGCATGCTCATCCTCTGATCAACTTTCCTTCTTTTCGTATTTGTATAGATTAGTCACGATCTTAGCGATCAGGAGTGCAATAAACAGTATCCCCACTATCATCCCTAGAGATGAGACAACTCTTAAGAGGGGCATGGATTCACCGGCAACACCTCCAGATCCGTTGGCCGTAAGAATGGCTATGCCCTCGAATAATGCTTGAGGAAGATCAATATCGACTCTCACCCCTGTGGTTGATCCATGGTAAAGTGTTGAAATCAGGTAGAGGCTTATGCCTAATATGGTTCCAATCAACAGAAAGAGAGCAGTTGCTGCGAGAAGTAATTCGTGTACCGGGAGTTTGGTTCTGATGAAAATGGCCAGGTACCTGCCGCTCAAAATAATAAGGAAGAGAAGAAGGCAAAACTCTCCGAGTGGGAGAAGGGATGTTGCTGCCTGCCAGAGGGAGACCCAGATAAGTTCAAGTGAGATTAACACCAGGATTGCTGCAATCAAAAACCTCCTACGTGAGCCCCTCATGAGCCAGAGTCCTGTAATGAGAATGAGCGAAAAGAAAAGGGTCAATGAAACCTGTCCTGTCTGACCTCCTGACAAGACCGGATAGATGACCTGCAAGGGGAGCATCATAAGCAGAAGCAGCAGAAAGTTCTGCCTATCATCTTCAGTTTTGTCAACACTGGACTTGTCTGTTTGCTTCCCAACTAATCCATACATATGGATTATTTTCTCGGACCTGTATTGAGCGTTTCACCCACAGGAAAAAGATAGATATCTTTAATGCAGAAGGTAGGTAACCATCTCTATCTGGTTTAGGGAGTCAGGGACAGCCTATGGGTGATGAGATCAGCACAAAGGAAGCGAGACGCTGGAAAGAAGAAGGCAACAAACTGAGTGCCATGCAGAAGTTTGATGATGCCATCCGGTGCTATGAGAAGGCAATCTCATTAGACCCGGTTGATGAAGATACCCATTTTCAAAAGGGTCTAGCTATGATGAATCTGATCCGGTATCAGGAGGCGATTGATTCCTTTGAACAGTCTCTCAGGATCAATGACAAGGATCCCAGGTACTGGCTATATATGGGGGTCAATTATTTCTTCATGGGAAGATACAGCAAGGCAATTCCCTGTTTTAATATGGTCATTGAACTTGATCCAACAAATGTCCATGCATTAAGCAACAAAGGTTCAGCACTTGCAGAACTGGATAAACATGCAGATGCAGTGGAATGTTTTGACAAGATTATCGAGTTGGCTCCTGGTGATATCAATGCTCTTTATAACAAGGGAATCAGTCTTCAGAAAATGGGAGAGCACAAAGATGCAATATCCTGTTTTAAGCAGATCCTGAAGCAGGAACCTGAAGATGCTGATAGCTGGTTTGAACTTGGGAATTCTCTTGCTAAAACAGACACCTGCAAGGAAGCTATCAAGTGTTATGACAGGGTCATCAGGATAGAACCGAACCATGCAGAAGTGTATGATGCCAAGATTGAATGCCTGCGTAAACTGGGATTTGATGAAGAGGCAGACAAACTTATTGCGACCCGTGAAATGGATGATGGCTGGTAAACCGTCAAAAATCTATTTTTAAAAAAAAGAGACTGAACCCAAAGATGAGTTCAGATAACAGTAACAGTCTTTGTATATGCCCTTCCAAAGAGTACCTCAACCCCGGTACCCTGACGGGCTGCCTGATATTTAAGTGTGTATGTTCCGGGCCTTGAAGGAGCCCTGATATCGAACGATAGGGTCTGGGACTGACCAGACTTGATCTGAGTTCCATCAGGGATTCCTATCCATGATGGTCCCAATACTGCTGTATCTTCAAGAGCCATAATCCCCACCTGATACTGGGATATCCAGTCATCAGATCCATCATTGAATAGGATTAGTCCAACTGGGTATGTATTACCTGCCTTCATCTCTGTTGGAATTGAGTCCCCGGAAATAACTGCATGAATACCTGTCATGATGGTTTTCGGAGTAGTATCCTGAGGCGGTGTCATATTTGGAGAAATAGTTTCGACAGGAATAATTGTTGAGATAACAGTCGGTGTAGGTTCTGGGGATAGACCGAAAATCGCGGGTTTCAACTGATCCCGGCTTTTACTTGCATTTTTATCACCTGCGTTATTGTTTTTTCCCGGATCTTGGGACTGAATGTCACTTCGGTTCATCAACTCCTTTTCACGGGCCGGCATATCGGTACCCTTTTCTCCTGTTTCTAGTGGAGGTGAGATAACAACATCATGGCTCTGGGTATCTTCTTCAATATTTTGGGTGTTGTGAAACTGGTTGTTTACAATCTGTATACCGTTTACTCCTTCAAGAGATATTCCCGCTTTTCCATTTCCTTCAATCAAAGAAGAAGTAATATTTGATCCGGTACTCTTCCTGAGGACAATGCCATATTCAAGGTTATTCTTGAGATGTAAATCCTGAATATCAACCCTGCTACCTAGAACTGTAACACCTGAACCGGTACAATCCGTTATTGAACTTGTTGTAATTTTTGTATCAGACTGATTTGAAAGGGTTATTCCTTCATGACCGGATTTGATGGTGACTCCGGAAAGGATCAGGTTCTGAATTCCTTCTGTTGCTTTTTCGGCATCTATATCACCGGTTCGATCCTGTCCCCATGGGAAGATGGATGTGTCAATTCCTTCAGAGTAGATCCCATTCCCCTCATCTTCAATGCTCACATTTCTGATGGTAACTCCTGTAACTGGTTTTCCTGCAGAATTAGTGAGGCTTATCCAGATCCCTACAGATGGGGATTCTGGTGATACAGGTCGAATGGTGTATCCCTGTCCGTCAAGGATGACAGACGGAGCAGCAATGATAACCCCTACCGGATACTGGTGTGATACATTCTGCTCAAGCGTATACCGTCCCGGTTCGGTAATATATACATAATCACCAGAATATGGCCCGACAACCGGGGGGAATTCCACCCCAAGCGAATTTGCTGCTACATAGAATGATGGGCACACCACAGCCAGCACTGCTATAGCGAAAACCCAAGCGTTAATTGAAAGATAAAAAAATTTCGTGAGAGAACTCCTCCTGATCCTGCTACGTTGGTATCAGCTAATCAGGTAGGTTCTCGATCATTTATGAGTTATGGGTTGGGACCCTGGTTTATCTGTTCCCCTGATACCTGAATCCCTTCCTGCACCATAGAGAAATTCAGATAATCACCTTCCGGCTGTGCATGGTGTTTGACTATCCTGACTCTCCTGAGCACGTCCATACGATCAATCCGGAGAATTACCTTTGAAAGATGAAAGAGACTGGTTCCTCCTAGAGGTGCGAAATCGTTTTTAGCAGGATCCATATACACCTGATTGGTCAGCAGGATTGGTATGTCATATCGTTTTGCATATCCGAGAAGAACTACGATCTGTCTTGAGAGGCGCTGTAGAGAATCCTGCCCGTGTTCCAGTTCAGTCCTGTATAAGCCGGTTGCTGAGTCGATGACAATGAGTCCGGTATCACGGGTTGAGAGGATGTGGCCGGCATCCTGGATCATCGAAGCCTGTTGATCAAAATCTGCAGCTTCATACAGGTAAAATCGTTCAGATAGTTCTTCAGCCCGGCTATCAGCGATCTGGGTAAACCGGTCAACCGAGAAACTTTCAGTATCTACGTAGATGACGCACTTGCCAGCCTTCAGAACTGACACAGCTGCCATGAGACAGAATGTTGACTTCCCACCCCCTGGCTCTCCGTATATCTGGGTAATCATCTTCTTCGGGTACCCTCCCCCGATCAGTTTATCAAGCGGGATACACCCACTTGACTCATGATACCGGTTTACTGGCGGAAGTCCTGCCTCTGGTGTTCCTTCTTCCATGCTTCATCCTCAACTGTTCTCATCACCTGTGTTACCGGAAGATTATGCTGCCTGGCAAATCTGCATACATGTTCATACTCTGCCTTCAGGGTATAACAGGATCCCTCAATGATGCCGTACTTTACCGGAAATTTACCTGAAAAATTGTCAACTGTGATTTCTATCTCTTCAATCCTTCGGTCTGCTATGAACCGGTGAACTGCCGGGATGCATCTGACTCCAAGCGTTCCGGTCTCTCGTGCAATGAGGATTGAAAGTCTCTCAGCATCACCAGGTCTGCATATCACTCTGATAAGGTGGCCGGGTCTTCCTTTTTTCATGGTAAGAGGGGTGGCACTTGCATCCCTTGCCCCTGATTCCATGAGTTTTTCCAGGAGATATCCGATAACCTCCCCTGGGACATCATCAACATTGGTTTCAAGGATATCCACCTCATCTCCCCCTGGCTCTTCGGGAACTGTAAGAAGCATCATCCTGAGGACGTTTGGTGTGTGCGGGTCATCTCTATCACCGGCCCCATAACTGGTTACATCCAGCCGGGCTGGTGGCAGTGAATGGATCCCTGAAGAAAACTCTGCAAGCAGTGCAGCACCGGTTGGAGTGCAGAGTTCGCCATTACCTCCTCCCAGGATTACCTGCAGGCCACCTGCAGCAAGTATTGCAGCAGTTGCTGGGGCAGGGACAGGGTACATGCCGTGTTCCATCCTGACCATTCCAGTCCCTGTTGCAACCGGAAACACCCTTACAAGATCAGGAGATATCGTATACATCGCCATACATGAACCAAGGACATCTGCGATAGCATCGTCTGCACCAACTTCATGAAAGTGCTCCATTCTTCCATGTATTGATTGTTCTGCAGAGGCTATCCGCTGAAAAACGGCTTCAGCCCTGGCAATAACAACATCGGGGGCAGATGAAGACCTGACCCTTGCTATGACCTCTTCCAGCGTCCTTGATGCAGGACCTGCATGAGTATGTATTTTTATAGACTGGATCCCTGCCCGTGATACAACTTCTATTGTAGGGGTTGCAACAACTGATTCCATCACCCGGATCACCGCGTCACGGTCAGCCCCAAGGCCGAGAAGAGCACCAAGGAACATATCGCCTGCAGCCCCGTGAAACGGGTCGATCGCGAGAATTCTCATGATTTGCTATACTTATAAATCCCCGGATATATGATTGTTAGGTAATAATGGTGGAATCATATCTTAAAGTTGATAGTGCATATCCCGGTGATCAGGGTGGAGGAAAAGCTCGCCTGGATCCTGAGACGATGCTCCAGCTCAGGCTCTCTCCCGGTGATATTATTCAGATCTTTGGGAAGTCCCCCACCGTTGCCAAGGTCTGGAGGGCCCAGCTCAATGACTGGAATCAGAATAAAATACGCATTGACAATTTTACCCGGACCAACGCAAACGTTTCAATCGGTGACACGGTAAAAGTCTCCAAAGTGGAAGAGGTTATACACGCAACAATGGTGGTTCTTGCCCCTCCAGAAGATCTTCCGAGAAATATCCCACCAGCTGATCCTGTCACGATTCATCACAATCTGATCGATTTTCCGATTGCCCTCGGGGATTCAGTACCCGTTCCTATCGGACTCCCGTTTATTCAGCCGCAGATGGTTTCGTACAAGGTTATCGAGATAGAGCCCAAAGAAGCCGTCATCATCTCACAGAAGACAGAGGTCATCCTCTCCGATAAACCGGTTAGTGGATTTGAGGGAATTAGTCAGGTTACATATGAGGATATTGGGGGTCTTCGGGAGGAATTGCAGCGGCTTAGGGAGACGATTGAACTACCGATGCGCCATCCCGAACTTTTCCGCAGGCTTGGTATAGAGCCACCAAAAGGAGTCCTCCTCTTCGGACCACCGGGAACCGGTAAGACACTCATTGCCAAGGCTGTGGCAAACGAATCTGGAGCACATTTTATTCCGATTGCCGGCCCCGAGGTAATATCCAAGTACTACGGGGAGAGTGAGCAACGTCTCAGAGAGGTCTTTGATGAGGCCGAAGATAATGCTCCAGCCATCATCTTCATCGATGAACTCGACTCCATAACACCAAAACGTGAAGAGGTTACCGGAGAGGTGGAGCGGCGGGTCGTTGCACAACTCCTGACCATGATGGATGGACTTGAGGAACGCGGTGAGGTCATTGTGATTGGAGCCACGAACCGGCTTGATGCAATCGATCCTGCCCTGAGGCGTCCGGGCCGGTTTGACCGGGAGATCGAGATCGGCGTTCCAGCTGAGCCTGATCGCCATGATATCCTGATGATCCACACCAGGGGAATGCCTCTTGCAGAAGATGTGAACCTTTCAGAGTTATCAGCACGGACACACGGGTATACTGGTGCTGACCTTGCCGCACTTGCACGAGAGGCAGCAATCCGTGCTCTCAGACGATATCTTCCTGATATAGATCTTGATGAAGAGGAGATCCCACAGGAGATCCTTGAAAAGATGGTTGTCACTTACAAGGATTTCAAACAAGCCCTTCGTGAGATCACCCCGTCAGGTATGCGTGAGGTCATGCTGGAGGTATCGCATCTCCAGTGGAGGGACGTCGGCGGTCTTTCCGGAGCTATAGAGGAGATCAGGGAAGCGGTTGAGTACCCCCTCACCCGGAGAGAACAGTTTGAGGATCTTGGGATCCACGCTCCACGGGGAGTGCTTTTATACGGGCCTCCGGGAACCGGTAAGACCCTTATTGCCAAGGCTGTGGCTAATGAATCGGGTGCTAACTTTATAGCTGTCCGGGGCCCCCAACTGCTTTCAAAATGGGTTGGTGAATCCGAACGTGCTGTCAGGGAAATATTTAAGAAAGCACGTCAGGTTGCTCCTGCTATCATCTTCTTTGATGAGTTAGATGCCCTGACACCGGCTCGGGGAACTGCAGGTGACAGCCATACGATGGAGAGTGTTCTCAACCAGTTCCTTACTGAAATGGACGGGCTTCAGGATCTCCGCGATGTTGTGGTGATGGGAGCAACAAACCGGCCTGATATTATTGATCCTGCCCTGCTAAGAACCGGCAGGTTTGACCGTTTGATCTATATCGGAGAACCAGATCTAAAAGATCGGGTGGAAGTGATGCAGATCCATACCAGGATGATGCCGATTGAAGGTGCAGCAATGGAGGATCTGGTCAATCTTATCGGAACTTATACAGAAGAGGATATTGAGCAGATAGCAACTGTTCTTAAAAAGGATTCGACTTATTCATCCGGTGAGATGGCAGAGATACTCAAGCAACATGGTTCTGGAGATGGATCATTAAGCAGAACTGTTCGGCGAAGAATGCTCCAGGAACTCTGGGTAAAACTTGGAGTACGGGTGAATGATGAGCCAGCGAACCAACTCTTCGCTGATATTGCTGCCAGAACTGCTGGTTTTGTCGGCGCAGATCTTGAGGGACTCTGCAGGGAGGCGGGTATCTTTGCAATGAGGGATCAGTCCGGGCAGGTCAGGAAGGAGCATTTTGAAAAAGCTCTTGGAAAGATGCACCCGACGATGAACGAAAACCTGATGGTAGCGTACCAGAAGATTCAGAAACATTTCAAGGGAGGCCTCCCGAAAGAAGTCCAGCCCCCTGAATACCAGTAATTTTTTCAGGTTGTCTTTGGTGGCCGCCAGATTACTGTATTTCCATCATGCCATATCGGAGTGAATCCCACCCCATAGTAAATATTGGGATTGGTGATGTGATATATACCATATTCTGGGTATCCTGTAATCAATAGGGTAGCCCCGTATTTTTTCATTACTTCTGCGGCCTCAGTGGGGTTTGTGGAGTATATTTTGGCCACATCGGCCACACGGGAGTCAAGGAGCGATTGATTCCGGAAGACAAGTTCCCTAGGGTAACTTCCCAGTATTGTTGGTATTCCGCTAAATGTTGAGACTCTTGAGAAGTATTTCTCAATACTGTCCTGATCCCCCACACGTGTAGTCACTCCTTCGGCAATAATCTCCCCTGGGGGCATTGTCTTGAGAAACTGAATTGCATGCATCTCTTCTGGCATATTTCTCTCAATCCACGATGCACCATCCAGTGTTATGGGATGTTCACCCGGGTTTGAAACTCCTAATATAAAAGCCGGTGTGAAAATAATCAGGAATATTAACCCGCATGTAATAATTTTCTTGCATATTCCTGCGTTGGTATCTGGATTCCACGTCTGAATTCTTGTTGCTATCATTATTGATGTGGAGATGGTCAGGAGAAACCAGGAGACAAAATAAAATTTGTAGGTGGTATTCATCCGATCAACACCTGTGCTATCAGCTATCGAAAAGAGATCGCAAAATATGAGGATAATCAGCCCTGCTGTTGCGAGTATATCTATCGGTGTGTGCATTTTCCTTCTAAAAAATCCAATGAGCGGGATTAATGCAATTGTAACCGAATAAAAACCAAATAATGCCGGAATAATACCTGGAATTAATAACAACGGGTGCTTTTTAAGCTCGGGAAATACTGCTACATATAATACAAATATAAAAAAACCAAAAACCAGCATAAACAAAAAAGGTTCTGTAGGGACTGGATTCCATATGATTCCTTTCGCTCCGTTATTCTCCATCATGAGCAGGAATGGGAGGTACAGAAGGATGGAACCCAGAGGGACCAGTATACATAATTTACAGGCCTGATCTACACAATCCTTGGGTATTGTATGAATGTTAAATTGAAAAATCCTAGTTTTACTTGAAACCTCCTCAGAATATCTGATAAAACAAAGTGTTACTCCAAACAGCACAAAAAGGGGAATATATATGAGAGCATCCCATGAGTGCATCGTTATCATACTTCCCAGACACAGAATGGAAAGTCCCATATATCCTATTTTTTCCTTTTTTTCCATGCTCCGATAGTGAAGGAAAAGATAGCAGAGTAAGAAGATAATTAACCCCTGATTTATCATTCCAAGGGCATATGCACGTGGACTTCCGATGAACAGTGCTGTAAGTGGGTTTTCGGTCACTGCTCCCGGAATGATCCGTAGTGTCTGATTTAAGAGTAAGATTAAAGGAAATTGTGCCATGCTCATCGGAATGATGAAGATGTACGTCAGAGGGTAGGAAATGAAAAGGGTGCTTAATGGGAGAAAACGATACCTGGTTAGAAAGAGGGAGGATGTTGCATAGATAAGGAGTGAAGTAATTGCAAAAACCGTGGGAATAATTAAGTTGTATACAACTGATGATGGTATCCCGGTGATAATACCAAGGCATGCATAAGGCCACTGTGAGAGATAATAATACCCGGTAAGCGTTCCACCAACATACCATGCATCAAGAGGGGGGATGTGTGGATTATGCATCATTGATGCAAGGTACATGTGGTCGGTGTACTTCTCAAATGAGATATCAATATCTGGATTATAAAGAACCTTGAGGGTTAGAAGAGAAAAAAAGAGGATTAAAAAGAAAAAGTACCATTTGCGGTTGATTGATAAAGCCTGTAGGGAGATTTTTTTCGAATAAATTCCCCCAAAAAATAGCAGAAGAAATGGAATTAATGCCAGTTGTATTGGAATACCGATAAGTGCAAGATACCAGGTAAAAAGTGAAAAAAGCAATATGGAAGAGGCAAATGAGATGGGAATTCGAAAACCATCCCCTATCCATCCCAGATATGGAATAAGAGATGATTGTAAGAAAAATAATAATAACAGCCATAGAATAATGGCCAGGATTTGAAGTTCAATTGGATAACCCATAATCAGGTGACTCTTTTTAAATATTTATGCCGTTAAGAGTATCCAGTATACTTTCTTCAGATGAATAGTCCAGAATTATATTCTTCATGCTGATGGGATTCTCCATATGGTCGTCTGGTTTTCATGGAATACTGGGGTAAACCCGTATGATGCATATATTCCAGGATTTTTCAGATTGTACAGGGTTATCTCCGGAATCCCGACATAAAGAAGTGTAGCATTATGTCTTTTCATTAATTCCTTTGCACGTTCTGGCTGAAGATACACTAAAACCGAATCTTCCCCACGTGAATTTGTAATCTCGGCTCCCCGGTACACTTTTTCCCTTGAGTAACTGCCCATAACTGATGATATTCCAGTGAATGCTGAAACACGCGAGAAATATTTTGCCGCATCATCCTGATCGTACGCAGAAGGGACAACTCCTTCAATAAGAATCTCACCTTGAGGAAGCGATTCGAGATAATCAAGGGCGTTGGCTTCTTCCTGCCCGATGTATTTACTTACAAACGCTGTTCCATCGAGAGTTGGAGTCCATAAAGGTCCGCTAGAAAGCAGTATTGCTGGGAATAATAGAATTCCTATGATGAGAAGAATTGATACTACTCTGTGTTGAATATCGGTGCGAATTATTGGGCATGTTTCTAGCATCTGGCCTAACAGCGTAAACGTTGAAATACCTAATAAAATCCAGGATGCAAAGTAAAACTTATAGGTGGTGTTCAATCGATCCGGAGATCCATTCTGCACCATCGCAAAAAAATCACAAAATACTATACAGGCAATTCCTGCTAAAGCCAAAATTTCTTCTATCTTTTCAAACCTTCGTGATATAAGGAAAATTGCCGGAATCATCACAATCGCTGCTCCAATAAAACCCGCCAGAGCAACGATAAGAGGGATCACAAGAAGAAGTGGCCTTCTGACGATATCATGTCTTAAATAAACGAGAAGAATCAGGATAAAAAATCCATGAACGAGGAGTAATTGAATAGGATCTGAAGGAGTCGGAAGAAAAGAGATCCCTTGCATTCTTTGGTTATTTAATTGAAATAAAAAGGGAAGGTAAACAAGTAATGAGGCAATAGGGGCGAGAAGGCTGATGAAACAGAATGCAGAGGCAGAATCATCCTTTCCTATTGTTAAATCCTTTAGTGATGAAACCAGGTGAAATATCCAGGTCTTTAGCCGTGTGTTGAAAGATTCTGAATCATGCAAATATTGTTGATACGAGATAAGAAAGCCTACAAAAACCGAAAGAGGGAGATATATAATTACGTCCCAACTGTGAAGAGGGATAAGAGTGCCCAGGCATAAGGCCAGGAGAAGGCCTATAGCGACTCTGGACCGTTCTCCCATATTTTTCCATGAATGGTACCCATAAATCAGTAAAAAAATGATCAGACACTGGATCATCATGGCTACCGCATACGGACGGGGACTTCCTATAAGTAAGGCAGCCAGAGGATTTTCTGTGACAGATCCTGTAATCATCCTGACGCTTCCGTCAAGAATAAACCTGAAAGGAGTATTATCTGCAAGAGCGATTGGGATAAGTGTGAAAAACCCGGGGTATGAGATTGCTAGAAGAGCGAGGGGAAGAAATCTATACCTGTTCATCAGCAGGGATGAACAGGAATAAATCATCACCGCTGACATCGCGAAAACAGTTGGTATTGCCAGATTGTAGATTACAGATGCAGGAATACCCAGTATAACTCCCGGTATCGCAAACATCCAGGCACCGAGATAATAATACCAGGTAAGGGTGCCACCTGCATACCACCCATCAACCGGTGGGATCTGAGGAGAATTCATCATCGATGAGAGAATCATCGAATCCATGAACTTCTCATACGAGATATCAATGGATGGATCATACCAGAGTTTTGCCAGTAGCGTCAGGATAAAGGTTCCAAAAAATATAACGTACCATATTCTCCCCGATATGAGATCCTGTAGACAGATGGTTCGTTTCCAGGCAGAGTACCCAATAAGCACAATAAATGGGATCAACATAAGCGAAACAGGAATCTGTAGTAACGCAAGATACCACGATATCAGTGTGGCAAGAAGCAATGATACAGGGAATGAAAGGGGAATTGAATGTTCTGGAAAAAATCTGCGAATGATTGGTAATACTGAAATCTGCAAAAGCAGAAGCAGGATCAGCCACTTAACAAGCATGAATAATTGAATTGATAATGGCAGGTTCATGGTTTTCTTTACTCCTCAATGGTATGGTTTTTAAAAAACAGAAGATATTTCCTCGTAGACTCCATTATAGCTCCAGAAGAAAGTTTCGAAGTTCAGGTTTTTGTGGATTGGATAGAACAATAACCTCATTTTTCTTAATAAGGGGAGTCCAGTTCTGGTATTTTCTAATATCAGCTTCGAAATAATTCGCGTATCCTGTTTTAGTTTCAATAATAACATAATCTGCATCTGGATGATATCCATACTGATATGCTTCCTTTCTCTGTGCAAGATGGGGTATCACATTATCCTGGGTTACAATGGCAGCATCGCCAGGAAGATGTGAGGTAATTGTATCAAGTAACTGAAACTTTTCTGAATGTGCCTGATCAAGGTAATCGGGAATAATCGTCGCATATGCAACGAACGGACTGACCACCACGAAACTGATGATTGACCCAACTAATAAGGCATAACCAATATACCGGGGCCAGTTCTCCTTTTGATCAAGATGAAGTCGCTTGTTTATCCGAAATAATCCATACAGAGTTGCGAGGATAATGATCGGCTGGAACATCCCCGGGTAGTGATATTGTAAATCAAGGAAAGAGTATGTGGGAGAGAGGAATACTTCGAGAAACTGGAATAATCCAACCAGCAACACTTCTGGAGCCGCAAATGGAATGAATAGGGATGGAGCAAAGGTTTCAGCAAATAATACTATCCGTTGTTTACCATAAAGAGGGAGATTCTCAATAAGGTTATGGGTATATTGCGATGAGAGTGTCGATGCAGGAGCGAAGTAAGGGATAATCACCGCCATTGAGAGTGCAGCAAAGCAAATGGCACAGATAATCAAAATAATATGACATGTCCTGAATGTGCCGGATCTATTTTCTGAAAAAAAGATTCCATACAGGCCTATCATGGCCGCCATAAGGGCCACATCTTCTCTAACAATAATGAGAAGAAGTCCCGCAATCAGGTACATCTTCCATCTGTCACTTATGAGTCCATACCAGCAGAGAAAAACAAGAAGGGGAACAAAACAGATTGTTGAGAAATTATACAGGTTTATTCCGTGTATTGCCGGGGATAACAGGTATATAAAAACAATAAGGTACGAAAATCGTTCACTCAGATATCTTCTTGAAATGTAATACAGTGGAATTGCAGCCAGACCCAGCAGGACGGTACTGATAAGAAGCAAGAAGAGTGGGCTTTGAAAGATCAGATAAAGAGGGAGCAGGAGAAAAAGGATGGGTGAATTATGTGCTCCGAATGAACAGTGATATATCGTATCTACAGTATTAGAAAAAAATTCACCCTGATGGATCGTTGTCCAGAATGATTGTTCAAAAATGGCAAGATCGTGAGTTGTGAGATACAGGGAATGAATTAAGGTCACAAGAATGCCCATTCCAATCACATATATTGCAACGAGAATCCCAACAATAATGAGAGGCGTTATTGCATTTTTCCCCGAAAAAAAAGGAAGATTTCCTGATTCCATTTATCTATTCATCCTGTAATTCGACTGAAGTATACATGTACCATGTTTCAGAATATATATTCTCAAGATCGGAGTATGAAAATATTATCCAAACTACAATGGATGACTCCTTTAATCATCAAGGTACAACTATGTATGGTCTGATATGTTCAATATCACTTCTTTTCTGGATATCCGTGTCCGGGAACATCCTGATAAAATAGCACTTATTCATCCGTCACGAAATATCACCTACTCCTGGAGAGAATTGCATGATGCAGTTCTCAGAGCAGCGGGGGGAATGAAAGGAATCGGATTATCACATGGTGATCGTGTTGTTCTTTTTCTGGATAGTTCTACTGATTACTTGATCTCATACTTTGCTCTCTGGAGGATTGGGGCAATAGCAGTTCCTGCAAATATTGTGTATCGTGAGGAGGAACTCCGGTACGTCATAGAAGATTCTGGTGCCCGGGCAGTAATCACCGACAGTAGTGGAAGGGAGATGGTTGAAAAATTAGCCCGAGTCCTTAAGATCCCTGAAATAATTATAGCCGGAATTAGTGGTGAGAATTCCCTCGATAATATTCTGCATTCTTCTCCTCTTCAGTATCCTCATCCATGTCATCCTGATGATCTGTCTCAGATTCAGTACACATCCGGGACTACCGGGAGGCCGAAAGGTGCCATGCTTACCCAAGGAGGATGGATGGCAGCACTGGAGGCGGAACGTGATGCACTCGAACTTACTTCAAGTGATATTTACCTGGGTATTTACCCGATGGGTCATGTTGGGATCAGCTGGGGAATCTCTGCTTTGAAACAGGGTGGGACATGGGTTATCCTTGAACGGTTCCAGTTAGAGAGATATCTGAATCTTGTGGAGGAGTATAAGGTTACAGTTCTTTCTGCCATGCCCCCTGTTATCCACAGTATCATGGAGACTTCCCGGGAAACAGATAAAAAAATTGCTACTGTGAGGAGGATAATCAGCGGTGGAGGACCAATGCACTCACCAACCTGGAGGGCATTTCACCAGAGGTTTAACATCCCCATCATCAATGCTTACGGTTTATCTGAAACAATAGTTGTTGGTTCAGGTACGGTTATCAGACCTGAACATTATCCTGAAGCTGATGAATATAACAGTGTGGGAACCCCTGTGGGATATACTGAAATTCGGGTGGTAAATGAGGATGATCCTGCGGTCACTCTTCCTGATACAAAAGCAGGTGAGATTGCAATTCGTGGTCCGGCTGTAGCACTTGGATACTGGCAGAAGCCGGAGGAGACTGCAGCAGTTTTTCTTTCTGACGGCTGGTTCCTCACCGGGGATATAGGATATATTGACAAGAACGGGATGCTGGTTATAACTGACCGTAAAAAGGATATGATCATCATGTCAGGCTGGAAGATCTATCCTACCGAGGTTGAAAATTCTCTGATTCTTCATCCTGATATCGCAGATATTGCAATTTTTGGCTGCCCTGATGAAGAAAAAGGGGAAATCCCGGCAGCAGCGGTTGTTCCAAAGAACGGACACACAGTCACCCATGAGAGTCTGGTGGCTTTCGCCAGGGAACATCTCGCGGGGTACAAAATTCCTCGAAAGACAGTTATTGTTGAGAGTCTTCCCCGGGTTGGGGGCTGGAAGCTGCTCCGCAGGCAGCTTCGTGAACAGTACTGTCTAACCTGATTCAACTGGTATTAGTTAATTTCGTAGTTTTTGGTGTCCGGTGAACCCTGACACCACTATCTGTCAGGAGATCATTGAAACTGACAACGAGGCCTGTGCTCCCCATTACATATGTCAGGTTTGAAGGAGTCGTGTTCTTTCCTGCCATTGACTGCATGATAAGAAAGTTCTCCAGAAGCTGGCTCTCCTGGCGAATTGGCTGATGGGAATCCATGATATAATTCCCAATACCGGCCATCAAGAGACCGCATATTACCAGGGCAGTTACAATTGCCACCCTTCCGGGTTCAATTCTCATGGTTACTTCAGGAGAATGATATTCCCCATTCCTCTTCTTCGTCTCTCGATCAGACCCATACTTTCGAGGATATCGAGCGTTCTACTAACATTTGATTTGGATAGTCCGGTCTTCTCTACGATATCGCTTTGGGGAATGAGCCCATCGGCATCCAGAATACTCTGGTAGATGAGCTGCTGGTCCTCTTTCAATGTGGGAAGTACTGCCTCCCATTTACGCCGTCGTTCCTCAAGAGGAGATGGTAATGGAACTTCTGGTTCTGGTGCTTTTGTCTGGACTGGCTGTGAAGAAGTGACAATATGAATCTGATCGTAAAAGAGCAGAGTTAATGCACTCGCGCAGACCACCAGGGATGCACAGATGATGATAGCAACATCGGTTATTGTGTATATATCACCGATATGTTCAGTCTGAATAACAAAGTCGGTTCCTGTACTCCAGATAACGAGAGGAGTAGGATTCAGGAGTTTCACCCCGAGAAAGAATACTGCTGATATTAGTACTGCTGCTGCTAGAACTTGCTGACCGTTCAGACCTGGGATATGCATAACTCCACCGATATCTCCTGTACTCAGACGTTACTCATGGGATAACATCAGTCTTTTCAAACAAGGGTAGTGACGAGTGATAATTCTTCTTCTCACTGGTGGTTATCAACGCCTGTTTCAGATCGTACTAGTGCTGCTGCTTCACAGAGCCGCGAAAGTTTGGCATATGCCACATCCTGCGGCAACATCCTGAGTCCGCAGTCTGGGTCTATAATGAGCCGTTCTGCTCCAAGCAACTCGACTCCTGTCCTTATCCTCTTAATGACGGTTTCTACGTCTTCCAGTTTTGCCGATGATGAATCCACGCAGCCAAACCCGATATACTTTGCGCAAAGATCACGGGATGAAAGAGATGAGAGGTTATCAGGGTCAACGCTCCCTTCAAAGTCAAGCACCTGAACCGGCATCCTGACATACTCATCGATGATCCGGGAGAGCGGACCACACACATGGAGACAGACCGGGACTGAAACCTGCGTGGTGATTCTCTCAATTGCATTTCTTCCAATGTCCAGGTCTGCTACCCCGGTTGAGAAGATTGGCTCATCTATCTGGAGCATTGTGATCCCGACCTCCCCGAGGGAGCGCGCTTCTACAGCAAGGGCTTCAGCGATATCCGGTACCAGTTCATCACGGGTCCGGTAATTCGGCGTGTCAAGATGGAGCCCGTAAGAAAGGGTGGAAGGACCGGTTACGATCCCTTTAACGTATGGATGCCGGGTTCTGGCGTACCTGGTATCTTTGACTGTTATCGGATGTCCGGATGGCATCACCTTTCCGATCACATCCTTTCCCCTGATCCCGGGGAGCTCGGATGCAAACGTTCCAATCATGTCTCCTCTCACCTGTCCGTCAGAAATTATTGTAATTCCTGCTGATATCTGTGCATCAACAGCCTGGCAGGCTGCTTCGTGGAATGGATCCAGCAGGCTCCTTAAGGTCCGCCGTGGCTCGGCAGGATAACTTCCGACTACTGTTGTCGGGAGGATCTGACCTGGGATGAAAGGTTTCATGATAGGTTTTCAGGGAACCACACGGTGGCGGTCACGTGGGAACAGTACTGCTTCTCTGACATTCTGCAGTCCAAGCATCGTTGCAACCAGCCGGTCTGCACCAAGACCCCACCCGGCATGCGGAGGCATACCATACTTGAATGGGCTTAAGTAGAATTCAAAGTTATCTGGATTCAGACCTTTCTTTGTGATCTGCGTGACGAGGAGATCATGCTGGTGAACACGTTGTGCTCCACTTGAGAGTTCCATTCTGGGGTGCATCATATCAAATGCCTTACAGATCTCGGGTTCGTTCTCGTATGGCATTGCGTAATATGGTCTGATTGAACTGGGCCAGTCTACAATGAAGTAATGACGCCCCATCTCTTCGCCGATGACCTTCTCCGCAGCGGTGCCGATATCATCGCCGAACTTGATCGGATCATTCATTCCCCTGCTTGCGATCTCGATGGCATCAGTATACGAAAGCCGGGGGAAGTTCTTCTCAGGAACAGCGAATGAGTCTATTTCAAGATCAGCAATCGCAGTACTGCAGTTCTTGTCCACGAAAGAGTAAACAGAACGCACAAGGTCTTCGAGCACCTGCATAACATCTTCATGGGTGGCAAACGAAACCTCGACATCTATTGAGGTTGCCTCATTCAGGTGCTTGGTTGTATTGTGCTCTTCTGCCCTGAATATCGGTCCGATCTCGTAGACCTTCTCAAATCCTGCAGCCATCATCATTTGTTTATAGAGTTGCGGGCTTTGGTTGAGAAACGCCTCTTTCTCAAAATATGCGATTGGGAAGAGTTCAGTGCCTCCCTCGGTTGCTGCAGCAACAATCTTGGAGGTTGTTATCTCGATAAAATCATTGTCAAAGAGGAAATTTCGGGTTGCGTGCTGGACAGCACTGCGGATCTTGAAGACTGCGCTCACACGGGGCCTGCGTGCATCAAGGAACCGGTTATCAAGCCTGGTGTCTAGTTCTGCAGGAACCTTCTCGGCAACATCGAGCGGGAGCGGGGTTGCAGCCTTACTGACAACCTCGATAGCGTCAGGAATAACCTCACGGCCACCAGGAGCCTTTCCTTCCGGTTTGACGGTTCCGGTGACCCTGACTACTGACTCACGGGAGATGTCCTTGAGTGCCTCAACAACCTGAGGTGTAGCCTTCTTCTTAGGTACAGTGACCTGGATGATTCCGGTCCGGTCTCTGAGGAGGAGAAAAGCAAGGCCTCCGAGATCACGGATCTCGTGTGCCCATCCGGTAATATCTGCTGAGGTTGACTCAGGAGTGATGGTATTGATAGGGACTCGCATATGCAACCCTAGTACTTGCACATACAGGGCCAAAACCTTTGGTGCCGATCCTGACCCGCAGAGACAGGGGATGATACAAAGCCCTTATGCGTTCATGCCAGCGAGGTACTAATGAGAACCATGAGTGCGTGTGTACATGACCCGGATCTCTTTACAAATAAGGGTTCAATCCTCATCACCGGAACCAGGATCGGAGATCGGAATGTTGACATTTTTATTGATGAGACCGGCACGATTCGCGATATTGGTGAAGGGGTATCAAAAAAGTGCAGGAGCGAGGCAGAACACCAGATATCAGCAGAAAAGACTCTTGCCATTCCCGGGCTTGTAAATGCCCACACGCATGCTGCCATGACCCTGCTTCGGGGATATGCGGATGATATGCACTTGCAGCAGTGGCTTTCTGAGAAGATCTGGCCACTAGAAGCGCATCTCACAGGCGAAGATGTGTATTGGGGAACAAAGCTTGCCTGCCTTGAGATGATCAGGAGTGGAACCGTTGCGTTCAATGACATGTACTTCTTCATGGAAGATGCTGCACGAGCGGTTGATGAAAGTGGGATACGTGGGGTTCTCTGCCATGGATTCATCACCTTCGGTCTCGCTGAAAAGTTCGAGTCAGAGGTGAAGGCAACAGAGAACCTGGTCTCCCATATCAGGGGGATGAACAATCCGCGCATCACTCCGGCAGTTGGGCCCCACGCCCCATACACCGTGCCACCTGAACATCTTGAGTGGTGTGGGTCGTACAGTAAGGATGAGGATATCATGCTTCACATCCACCTGAGTGAGACCGAGCAGGAGGTGATTGACTGCAAAAAAGCTCATGGGGTTACCCCTGCTGTCCTTCTTGACCAGTGTGGATGCCTGTCAGAGCGAACTCTCGCTGCTCATGGCTGTTGGCTTGAGGATGAAGACTGCCGGCTCCTTGCAGAACGAGGATGTCATGTGGCCCATAATCCGGTAAGTAATATGAAACTCGCAACCGGCCGGGCAATGCCATATCCTTCTCTTCGAAGTGCCGGGGTAAATGTGGCCCTTGCAACAGACGGGTGCTCCTCAAACAACAACCTGGATCTTTTCGAGGAGATGAAGGTCGCCGCAATAGGCCAGAAGTTCTTCTGGAAACAGGATACTCTCCTTCCTGCTGAAGAAGCCCTTTCCATGGCAACTTCATGCGGGGCTAAAGCCCTGGGAATACCTGGCGGATCGATAGTAGTGGGACAGGCGGCAGATATCGTGCTGGTATCACTAGATCATCCCTCAATGGTTCCGCTCCACAATCCGGTTTCGAACCTGGTATACTCGGCATCAGGATGTCAGGTCAGTACGGTACTCTGCAATGGCAGGGTATTGATGTATGAAAAGGAGATCCCGGGAGAAACCGCAATCCTTTCTGGCGCAGCAGATGCAGCAGCAGGTCTTCTGAACCGTGCAGCACAAAATACGTAAGGGTGCAGGCACTATCCTGCCAGATCCCATTTTACACACACATCACGACACGCATCAGACCGGCATCCGATCTAAAATGAGATCAATAATCCCTTTTGAAATGTCAGGGCTCGTCATCAGGGTATCACATCGTATGGCACCAGGTACATCAACCGGATCACGGATATCCTGAACAAAGAGATCGACAAATTCTGCATACGCTGCGTACACACCGGCTGAAGTCGGTTCAAATCCCCGGGCAACCATGAGATCCCTGGCTGGCCCGCTCACCGGTTTGTCGCCGATAAATGGACTGACCGCAACCACCGGTTTTTGTTTGAGCAGATCAATAATTCCGTTGCACTCGAGAATTGGTGAGATGCTAGTTATCGGGTTACTCGGGCCGATGATGATGAGATCGCTCTTCTTCATGGCTTCCAGTGCTCCGGTGGAGGCATCTGGTCTCCTCTCAGGAACCCTGAGCACCTTACTGATTTCCACACTTCCCCTGTGTTTGACCCAGTACTCCTGAAAATGAATGATCCCGTCTTTGGTTTCAATCATCGTGGTGTATTCCTGGTCTGTCATCGGGATGATTGTTGCATGAACTGACAACCGTGAACTGAGATCACAGGTTGCCTGCGAAAGTGTCATCCCTTCCTTGAGCAGTTCTCCTCTGAGAAGTTCAACAGCCCTGTCTTTGTCTCCGACTGCGAGGTATGTGTCAACTCCGATGGACCTGAACTGTTCATGTGTCACGAATGTATCCCCGTCAATTCCCCACCAGGTTTTGGTGTTGAGAATCCCGGCAAAGAGGTACATCACCGTGTCGATATCAGGAGAGATATGTCCGCCCTGGTACCAGAGGTCTTCTGCCGTATTGACGATGACAGCGATATCTTTGTCGTTCAGGGCCAGTCTTGCACCCTGTAGAAGTTTAGGTGTCCCCGTTCCACCAGAAAGAAATGTTACAGTTATAGTATCTTCCCATGATAGACTCATCCCGGAAGAAACTTAAAACTGCCATACGAATACCATCACAGACAAAGGCCGGTGAATTATAAAAGCGATCAAAGACCCGGTGCATGGGTACATCCAGGTCGAGCCTGAACTGCTCCCCCTTGTTGATTCACCGGAAATACAGCGGCTCCGGTATGTCCGCCAGCTCGGGTTTTCATTTCTGGTCTACCCCGGAGCACATCATACGCGGTTTGAGCACTCTCTTGGGGCCATGCATCTTGCATCCCTGATGTCAAAGCAGATTGAACTTGCAAAAGAGGATCATCTGCTTGTTACGACTGCTGCTCTTCTCCATGATATCGGTCACGGCCCGTTTTCTCATGCTATTGAAGGAATTGCATCAGAGTCACTAGGAAGATCACACACAGATGTCAGGGATCTGATAACTAAAAGCAGTCTTAATGATGAACTTGAGCGAATTGATGTAGATCCAGTCGAAGTCTGCCTGATGATAGAGGGAACACATCCCCTGGCGAGTATCATTCATGGCGATCTTGATGTGGATCGGATGGATTACCTGCTTCGTGATGCACATTACACTGGTGTTCCATATGGGACAGTGGACTCCGGGCGTCTGATCCGTGCCACCCGTCTTTCTAATGGGGAGATTGTCCTTGATGAGAGTGGTGTGCAGGCTGCTGAATCACTTCTTATTGCAAGAACCCTGATGAGGCCTGCAGTGTATTATCATCATGTGAGCAGAATTGCAGAGAAGATCTTTTCGACTGCGGTTTATGAACAAAGTAGAATTGATCCAACCGGGATCATGGAAAAGATGATACGGATGGATGATGCCGCATGCATGCAAGCCCTCCTTTGTTCTGAGTATTCTGATGTCAGGCACCTGGCTGAAGACCTTTATTACAGGCGTCTTTTTAAACGTTCACTCTATCTTGGCAAAGAAGAAGTATCAGCCTCTTTAAGACTCGCTAACGATTCGAATGAACGTGAACGAGAACTTGCAGGACGGATCGCTGAACAGGCAGGAGTAATGCCACGGGAAGTTCTTGTGGACATTCCTGCTTTTCCCCGTGATATGTCTATAAAGGTTCAGGTACAGGACAGAGACAATCTTCTGCCTCTAGAGGAGGTGTCTCCACTGGTAACAACCCTAAATGAGACCCGTCGTACCCAGTGGCGGGTTGGTGTGTATGCACCCGAACCTGTAATCAATGAAGTCAGAATGGCTGCCAGGGAGTTACTTCACATCAGGCCGCTGACACGTCAGAACCGGCTTATCTGATTTTTAAATAATTTAAAAATAGGGATTATGCAGCATTTGCTGCAAGAATTCCATCTGCTGACATGTACAACCAGTAACCGTTGTATGGTCCGAGCATGGTATTGTCGTTGCTTCCCTTGATGATCATTGTGTTATACCGCTGTGATGATCCATCAAATCCGACACAGTTAACCCAACTATTCTGTACTGATAAGAAGGTGTACTTCGCCTCAATTGGAGTTACTCCGGTAAATCCTACTCCGTTCCATCCTTTCTTCAGTTGTTTGGTTGGCGGGGTCTGAACCGGGTTTGTATCATATTCCAGTGGGATCTTATCGATTCCGCCTGAATAGATCCAGAATGCATCAAGCGGTCTGATGATTGTTCCCGGGTTGACAATATTCCATGCATGACTCATTGAATCATACTGAAATACACTGTGACCTTTGACATCCACATGACTGAAAATGCTTGCTGTATCAGATCCTGGTGCAAGTTTCTTCGGAACTGACACAAAGTTCCAGCCTGGATAGAGAGGTATTACCTCTGTTGGCTTTTTACCAACTGTGATGAATGCTGTCTTGGTTTCAGTATCTGTGCATCCCTGCTGGTTGCTTGCAGTAAGGGTCACCGTGTATGTCCCTGGATCTAGATAGGTGTGTATTGGATTTGCGATGTTATCGCACCCTCCACCCGAGCATGACACATCTGCATCCATTGGAATTGGACCTTGTTTATCTCCGAAGTCCCACTTCCACATGGTTGGGTTCCCTGTTGAGAGATCTGTAAACTGAACTTTCAGTGGAGCTTCTCCTGATACCGGGGTGGCGCTGAAGTTAGTATCAATGCTGCATGCCGGAACTACGACAACGAATGACTGTTTTGAAATTGTATCTGTGCATCCCTGCTGGTTGCTTGCAGTAAGGGTAACGGTGTATGTTCCTGGCTCGCGATATGTGTGAGTCGGGTTTGCGATGTTTCCGCATCTTCCACCCGAGCATGACACATCAGCATCCATTGGGATTGGTCCGTCTCCAAAGTCCCAGTTCCACATTGTTGGGTTTCCTGTTGACTTATCAGTGAACTGGACAGTGAGAGGTGCTGACCCGTTGGTTGGGGTTGCTACAAAGTCTGCTTTGATGCTGCATGCCGGAACTACAACAACAAACTGACTCTTGGATATTGTATCTGTGCATCCCTGCTGGTTGCTTGCAGTAAGGGTAACGGTGTATTTTCCCGGTTCTAGGTATGTGTGAGTCGGGTTTGCGATGTTACTACATCCTCCACCAGAGCATGATACATCAGCGTTCATGGGTATTGGTCCGTCTCCAAAGTCCCAGTTCCACATTGTTGGGTTTCCTGTTGACTTATCAGTGAACTGGACAGTGAGAGGTGCTGACCCGTTGGTTGGATTTGCCACAAAGTCTGCTTTGATGCTGCATGCCGGAACTACAACCACAAATGATTGTTTTGAGATGGTGTCCGTGCATCCCTGCTGGTTGCTTGCAGTCAGGGTAACGGTGTATTTTCCCGGTTCTAGGTATGTGTGAGTCGGGTTTGCGATGTTACTACATCCTCCACCAGAGCATGATACATCAGCGTTCATGGGTATTGGTCCGTCTCCAAAGTCCCAGTTCCACATTGTTGGGTTTCCTGTTGACTTATCAGTGAACTGGACAGTGAGAGGTGCTGACCCGTTGGTTGGATTTGCCACAAAGTCTGCTTTGATGCTGCATGCCGGAACTACAACCACAAATGACTGTTTTGAGATGGTGTCCGTGCATCCCTGCTGGTTGCTTGCAGTCAGGGTAACGGTGTATGTTCCCGGCTCACGATATGTGTGAGTCGGGTTTGCGATGTTATTGCATCCTCCACCAGAGCACGAGACATCAGCGTTCATGGGTATTGGTCCGTCTCCAAAGTCCCAGTTCCACATAGTCGGATTCCCGGTTGACTTATCAGTGAACTGGACAGTGAGAGGTGCTGACCCGTTGGTTGGGCTCGCTACGAAGTCTGCTTTGATGCTGCATGCCGGAACTACAACCACAAATGACTGTTTTGAGATGGTGTCTGTGCATCCCTGCTGGTTGCTTGCAGTCAGGGTAACGGTGTATGTTCCCGGTTCTAGGTATGTGTGAGTCGGATTTGCGATGTTATTGCATCCTCCACCAGAGCATGATACATCAGCGTTCATGGGTATTGGTCCGTCTCCAAAGTCCCAGTTCCACATTGTTGGGTTTCCTGTTGACTTATCAGTGAACTGGACAGTGAGAGGTGCTGACCCGTTGGTTGGGCTCGCTACAAAGTCTGCTTTGATGCTGCATGCCGGAACTACAACCACAAATGACTGTTTTGAGATGGTGTCTGTGCATCCCTGCTGGTTGCTTGCAGTCAGGGTAACGGTGTATGTTCCCGGCTCACGATATGTGTGAGTTGGGTTTGCAATGTTATCACATGCTCCACCTGAGCACGAGACATCAGCGTTCATGGGTATTGGTCCGTCTCCGAAGTCCCAGTTCCACATTGTTGGGTTTCCTGTTGACTTATCAGTGAACTGGACAGTGAGAGGTGCTGACCCGTTGGTTGGGCTCGCTACAAAGTCTGCTTTGATGCTGCATGCCGGAACTACAACAACAAACTGACTCTTGGATATTGTATCTGTGCATCCCTGCTGGTTGCTTGCAGTCAGGGTAACGGTGTATGTTCCCGGCTCACGATATGTGTGAGTTGGGTTTGCAATGTTATCACATGCTCCGCCTGAGCACGAGACATCAGCGTCCATGGGGATCGGCCCATCTCCGAAGTCCCACTTCCACATGGTTGGGTTCCCGGTTGACTTGTCAGTGAACTGGACTGTTAATGGTGCTGACCCATTGGTCGGGCTCGCTACAAAGTCTGCTTTGATGCTGCATGCCGGAACTACAACCACATACATCTGCTTTGTAATTGTGTCAGAACATCCGTACTGGTTGCTTGCTGTGAGGGTAACGGTGTATGTTCCTGGCTCTAGGTATGTGTGAGTCGGGTTCGCGATGTTTCCACATCCTCCACCGGAGCATGATACATCAGCGTCCATTGGAATCGGCCCGTCCCCGAAGTCCCATTTCCACATGGTCGGGTTCCCGATAGACTTGTCAGTGAACTGCACAGTGAGCGGTGCGGTACCACTGTTTGGAGTACCCACGAAATCAGCCTTTATGGAACATGGATTTACAGTAATTGTCTTTTCCTTTACTCCTTCACCACAACTCTGGCTTGATGCAGCAAGACGAACAGTATATGTACCGGGTTTTGTGAAGGTATGGCTCGGGCTGGCTACCATATCGGATGATCCATCCCCAAAGTCCCATGCCCACATGGTTGGGTTTCCTGACGAGAGATCTGTGAACTGCACAGTCAATGGAGCAATTCCTGTGGACGGAGTATAACTGAAATCTGCACTGATGTTACAGAGTCCTTCAACTGTGATATAATCCTCCTTTACCTTGGTACTTGTTCCTCCAAGGGCAGTGCTTGCATTGAGAGTAACTGTGTATTTCCCTGGTCTCTGATATGTGTGATTCGGGTTCTGGATTTTACTTGTGGAACCATCCCCAAAGTCCCATTTCCAGAGGTCTGGATTCCCTATAGTACAATCAGAGAACTGGACATCAAGCGGAGCATATCCGTCTGTCGGATGCCCGATGAAGTCTGCCGAAATTGGAGTCGGATCACGGACAATAATGTATGCTTCACGAACCTTGGTACTAGTTCCGTTTGTCAGACTGGATGCCACCTGTTTGACAGTGTATTTTCCTGGCCTTGTATAGGTATGAACCGGATCAGCGACTGCTGATGCGGTCCCGCCATCTCCAAAGTCCCATGCCCATGCTGATGGCCTTCCGCTGGAAGCATCAAGGAACTGAACTCTCAGTGGCGCGTCCCCGGTCGTTGGACTGCCTATAAAATCAGCAATTATACATGGACCGCCATTCATCGGTCCGCAAGAATCAGGAGTCGTTGAACTCCCGCTTTCAGCCTGCACCGCTCCTATACATGGTGAGGCCAGCAGAAGCGTGACCGCAACCAGAAGGAGGGCAATATTATGGAGTAATCTCATTCTATCCCACCACCAGACAATCCGACGGGTGTCACTCAAACACCCACGTAACTCCTACCTCATCTCTCAGGAACTTAATAGTATCCATTCGATAATAATCCCTTACCCCTCTTCAGACGGTTAGGGCCTTTTAACGGCTTGAAATACTTCCTGACCCGATGATGCATAAACCTTGTTTTCGTGTCAGGTCTCTGGTTCAGACCATGACAATTGTACTGTAAAACAAAAATTATGCAGAGATGGCAGCGAGGACACCATCTTCAGACATAAACAGCCAGTACCCATTGTATGGGTTGAGTTTGGTATCATCGTTGCGTCCCTTAATGATCATCTCATTATACTTCTGAAGGACCCGGTCAAATCCAAGGCAGTTAACCCATTTGTCCTGGACTGAAAGAAGGGTGAACTTTGCCTCAAGGGGTTCAAATCCGGTAAATCCAACAGCATTCCATCCTCTCTTCAATTCACGAGTCTGTGGTATCTGAAGAGGATCAGAATCAAAGGAGAGTGGCACAGAATCAGCCTTCTTGGAATAGAGCCAGACTGCCTCAAGAGGCTTGATCTGGTTTGACTGGTTCAGGGTCAGCCACTGTCCCCGGACTGAGTCATACTGGAATATGCTGTGCCCGTCAACTTCTATATGTCCGAATATTGCTGCTGTATCCTTTCCTGCAACAAGTTTCTTCGGCACTGAAATGAAGTTCCAGCCAGCTGATATTGGAATTGAATCAGAGGTTGGAATATTCTGCACATTAATGTAGTTAACTTTTGTCTCAGTATCAGAATTCTGGGCATTACTTGCAGTCAGGGTGACTGTGTAAGCTCCGTTTTTAGTGTATGTGTGTCTTGGGTTTGCTATAGAGTTGCAGTTTCCACTGGCACAGGATACATTCGTACCACTTGCATCCATCGGGATTGGCCCGTCTCCAAAGTTCCAAACCCACATAGTTGGGCTACCCACACTCTTGTCTGTAAATTGAACAGTAAGTGGAGCTGCTCCTGAAGTTGGAGCTGCAGTAAAGTCAGCATTGAACACAGGGCCCGGGATACTACTTACTGTGATGTAACCCTGTTTAACCTGTGTATCTGAGTTACCATACTGGTTAGATGCTCTGAGTGTTACTGTGTAGACCCCGTCGCGGGTGTATGTGTGTTTCGGGTTTGCAATTGAGTTGCAGTTTCCGCTGGCACATGACACATTTGCACCACTTGCATCCATTGGAATAGGCCCGTCTCCAAAGTCCCAGTTCCACATGGTTGGGTTTCCGGTTGTCAGGTCTGTGAACTGGACTGTGAGTGGAGCAGGTCCTGATGTCGGGCTTGCAGTGAAGTCAGCCTTAAATCCGGGAACCGGAGTGTTGCTTACCGTGATGTAGGCTTGTTTAACCTGAGTATCTGAATTACCGTACTGGTTAGATGCTCTGAGTGTTACTGTGTAGACCCCGTCGTGGGCATATGTGTGTTTCGGGTTTGCAATTGAGTTGCAGTTTCCGCTGGCACATGACACATTTGCACCACTTGTATCCATTGGAATAGGCCCGTCCCCGAAGTCCCAGTTCCACATGGTTGGGTTTCCGGTTGTCAGGTCAGTGAACTGGACTGTGAGTGGAGCAGGTCCTGATGTCGGGCTTGCAGTGAAGTCAGCCTTAAAGGACGGTGTGGTTCCTACGGTGATGAATCCTGTCTTTACCTTGGTATCTGAACTCTGCCGGTTGCTTGCCGTGAGGGTTACGGTGTAAGTACCGGAAGCCCGGTATGTGTGGGTTGGGTTTGCTATGGTGTTACAGTTTCCACTTGCACATGACACATTTGAATCATTTGCATCCATTGGAATTGGTCCGTCTCCAAAGTCCCATATCCACATAGTCGGATTTCCAGCTGAAAGATCTGTGAACTTCACTGTCAGCGGAGCTGCTCCTGATGTCGGGTTAGCAGAAAAGTCTGCAATTATTCCGGATGGTGCCGAGGAGAAGTCGAGATCCTTTCTCACAATCCTCTCACCGGATCGTGCAATCACCTGTGTTTCAGGTGCCCGCTGTGTTCCGGTCCAAAATGAGATGGTTTTTCCAACATCAGCCTCTTTGATCGGAACTATGAGACGGGCATCCTCTGGAGTCTCGCCCGGTCCTCCGTATGAACCTGCGTACCTTGTGACATAGGTGGTAACCGGAACTGAATCGATTCTGGCCTCAATAGGTGTCCCTGCGGGAGCTGATTTCCCGTCAAACTGAACATATCCGTAAAATTCATACGGTGAGAGTGGGTTTGCCTTTGTGAAACTCAGATCCTGTTTGAATCTTCCGCCACTCGTGATCTGGAAGGTCTCTGCAGACTTGTAATCTCCCTGCCAGAATGATACGTGTTTGCCGAGATCATTCTCTGTGATTGGGATCTTTAGTGCAGGATCCTGGTCCCCGGCACCGCCATACATACCGTACTGGGTTGTTGTAATCTCTCCCCTGATGACATCGTCGATCCTGGCAGTTATTGTTGTCCCTTTTTCTGCTGCCTGACCATCAACAAAGACAGAGCCATAGAAACAGAGGTCTGCCTGGGGTTTTGCATTGGCAAAGTTAAGAGTCAGTTCCTGAGTAGTGCCACCTGCATTTATTGGAATAGTGGGTGTTCCCTGAACTCCATCAGCCCAGAATGTAATAGTCTTCCCGATATCTGCCTGTTCGATGTTTACAGTTAACTTTCCACTATAACTATCCTGACCGCCGTAATATCCTTCTTTAGAGACTGTGATGGAACCCTTTGTTTTACCATTCACCTTTGCCAGAATCTCTGTTCCTACAGGAGCCGGGAGGTAGTTGATGGTGACTGGTCCGTAAAACTCATATGATCTAAACGGTGTGTTCGGTTTTAATGTGTACAGGAAAACATCCCAGTTTCCAAGTCTGTCATCCTGCCAGGCAACCTTGTCAACACAGATATCAGGCTTGATCTGGTTCCCCGGACCCGGGCTCACCACATAGGTGGCCGGTATCTGCAGGTTGACCATGTATATGTGACTGGTCCCGTTCTGCTCAACCCGTGACCAGACTACATTGCTTCCTGATACAGATGGATCATGGTCATCCACATCATCGTAGGTGATTGCGGTCGTGAGATCCTTCTTGAGATTGTACATGAAGATATCCCATTTACCGCTCCTATTGTCTTCCCAGACAACAAGGTCTCCGGATATCCGTGGTTTCTGTTGGGTTGCAGGATCCCGGGTTACCTGAACAAGTTGCTCGGTCTTGACATTGTAGGCATAGATATTCCAGTCTTCCTTTCCATCGTCAAGCTGCTGGTAGACAATCCAGTCACCATCAACATCGGGGTTCGCCTTGTCCATCTGGTTCTGGTCGATATAGACCGGTTTTCCTGTTGAACCTGCTTTAATAAACCCGATATCCCGGTTATCATGACCATTATAGTCTTCAAATGCTACGAGTCCGTTTGATATTGCTGGGCGGAACTTGTTGCTTGTTGAGGAATATACTGCTTCTTCCTTACCTGAAGAAATATCATAAGAATAGATGTCAGAGTTACCGCTGCGGGTATCATCCCAAACGATCTTTCCGTCTGAAATATCTGGATCATTCTGGTCGCAGGCAACGTTTGATACTGTCTCACGTTTGCCATCTTTTGTATCATAATACCAGACTTTTCCCTGACCAGCACTATAACTGACCCATGTGAGATATCGCTCATCGAGCCTGGGTTCCCAGTCAAATATCGAATCAAACGTCAGTTGTTCTTCAGCTCCCGGAACCTGTGTGGCAGCTTCCTGAATGCTGAAGGTTGCAACCGGTTCAAACTCTGCTGCCAGTACCGGTCCACAGAGTATTAGCAGAGCAAAAAATGCTATAAAACCTGTCAAAACTTTCATGGTTTTCATCCCGTTTTACAGAAAAATGAAACAGGTGTTCAGATACCTGCTGCAGCCAGATCTCCATCATCACTCATGTAGATCCAGTATCCATATCCCGGATAGAGTGATCCCTGGGAACTGTCTGGGACATTCATAATCGTATTCTGGAATCTCTGGGATGCAGAGTCATATCCGATAACATATACCCACTTATCCCTGATCGACAGAAGGGTGTTGTATGCTGATATTGTGTTGAGGTTAGTAACACCAAAGGTGTTCCATCCTTTGACCAGTTTTTTAGTCTGCGGAATCTGCAGTGCATCATCAGCAAAGTATAGGTTTAGTGCATCCTTCTTGGTTGAATAGATCCAGAACGCATCAAGCGGCTTGATGGTCATATCGGCAGTTACTGTGCTCCAGGTTTTTGCACGTGGGTTGTAACTGAAGATACTGTGTCCACCTACGTCTATTCTTCCGAATACTCCTTTTGCACTGTTCATTCCGTCAACAAGCATCTTCGGGGTGGATATAAAGTTCCATCCCGGGTTCAGTCCGATCTGTGCACTTGGAGGAGTGACTGCCCCGACTGCGATATAATTCTGCTTGACTGCTGTCTTGGACTGTCCATTCCAGTATCCGACCACCTCACCAACAGAGTACAGTCCATCATGCTGGTAGACATGAACAGGATTGGAGTCAGTGGATGTTGTCCCGTCGCCAAAGTCCCAGTAGTGTGATTTTGGATTCCCTGTTGATTTGTCAAGGAATTTTACTGAAAGTGGAGCGCTTCCCTGTACCGGAGTTGCTGTAAACTCAACGTAACCAACTGGTTGAGTTGAGAAATTTAGATTTTTTGGCAGAATGAGACCGTTCACAATTAACTGTGTCTGGTCTGCTTCAGATCCTGTATCGGTCTGGAAACTGATCTTCTTACCTACATCACCCTGGTAGATTGGAACCTCAAGGTACGGACCGTTTGCAGAACCATACTGCCCGGCAGAGCTTACTGTTATCTGGCCACGTGCCTGGCCGTCGACAACAGCATAGATGATCCGTCCGTTATCAAGAGGGGAACCTCCAATGGTAGCCATACCATAGAAGCAGTACTTGGATTGGGATGGAGAGGAAGAGGAACTGAATGTCAGATCCAGGCGCTGGGTTATTGTTCCTTCTGCTGATACCCCGCCGGTGGATCCAAGAGACATGAGGCTAACGCCTCCAGTTCCGGTGTTTGTGCCTGTGCTTGTCCCAGTACTTCCGACCAGGTACTGCTGGGATGTTGTATACGTGGCCCCATTGTATGATGCCGTGAAGGTCATGTACTGACCTGCATCTGATGAGTATATTGGGACGGTTAGGCCTGAATACTGACCCGGTGAACTTACAGTTGTCTGTGCTCTGCCAACGTTGCCCACAAGAGCAGTGATGATTGTTCCGCTCGAGGCATATTGGTTCCCGATTAAGGCAGTTCCACTCAGAACATACTGATTCAGGGTGGATGAGGATGATGTAAACGAGAGATCAAGATTCTGTGATATCACCGACTCTGCAGATACAGTTCCGACTGACATCAGGCCCACTCCTCCACTACTACGTGAACTGACCTGAACCTGCTGGCCTGAGGAGTAGGTAATTCCGTTGTATGTTGCAGCGAATGTGATATACTTCCCTACATCGGGTGAGTAGACAGGGACATTAAGCCCTGAGTACTGGCCTGTTGTATACACTGAAGCTTGCCCTCTGACTCTTCCGTCAATCAATGCATACAGGGTAGTTCCACTTGGAGCATTCTGTGAGTTCAACTTTGCATTACCTGAAAACTGGTAACTGTTCACTCTCGAACCATACGATGAACTCAGATCCAGTGACTGGATTCCCCCATCTTTTCCAATTACCAGCGTCTGATCGATCGGTACACCGTCTACGTAGAATGTGAGTTTCTTTCCAACATCACCTGAGTAAACCGGAACATCAAAGTATTTGCTGCCCTGTGCCCCGTATGCTCCGTCTTTGTCAACGGTGAAACTGCCACGGACATCAGTTGACCCCTCAACCATAGCCGTGATTGTTGATCCAACGGGGATCGCAGTTCCTGCGTTGGTTATGGCCCCATAAAATTGGTACTTACCAGTCTGTGTTCCCTGAACAGGGCTGGATATGATACTGGTAGTACCAGAAACGTTTAGATCCAGCATCTGGGTTCCCCCGGCTGTCGTTATTACGATGGAGTTATCAGCGGGTGCTCCATCAACGTAAAACGTGAGTTTCTTTCCTACATCGTCGGAGTAAATCGGGATATTAAAGTATTTTCCGTCCTTTGATCCATATGCCCCATCCTTGTCAAGGGTGAAACTGGATCTGGCAGTACTTTCACCATCAACCATTGCAGTAATTGTCGATCCAAGGGGTATCGGATTTCCTGCACGATAAGCAGCACCGTAAAAGTAGTAATTTCCACTGGGTGTCCGTCCGGTTCCTGTACTGATTCCCGAGCCACTCAGTTGCATGACGTAAATGTTCGGGTTGCCTGAACTGTAATCTTCCCAGGCAACGTAATCCCCGTATATGGATGGTGCTTTCTGATCAAACTGATCGTTGCCGAGGTTGTATATTCTTCCGGTGATCAGGTCGAGGAGCATGATATCTGCGTTACTTCCTGAGCGATCCTCCCAGGCAACGAGAACACCTGAAACATCCGGACTATATGCATTTCCTGTACCTGAAAGGCGGACTTCATGCAGATTTCTCAGATCCATTCCGTAGATATCGGATCCGCCATTGCGGGTATCTTCCCAGACAACAATATTTCCGCTGATCTTTGGATTCTTCTGATCTGAACTGTCTGATGTCAGTTGGTATTCCTTTTCGGCACTGATATCATACATATAGACATCAGCATTTCCATTTCTCCAGTCTTCCCACACGACATAATTTCCTGATATATCGGGCTTGCTCTGATCTCCGAGATCATTACAGATCAGGTTTACCTTGTTGCTGTTTACGTCGTATTTCCCACTGTTCAGATCAACCTTACGGCTGTTGAGATCTGCAAGAGCAATGTCTGCATTCCCTGAACTCCAGTCCTGCCAGACGACATATCTCCCTGAAATTGCAGGCTGATTCTGGTTAGATGTACTCGGTGAGACCTGGAAAGAAGTCTGACTCTGAGTATCATACACGAAGATATTCTTTATCGAAGTGCCAGGGGATGCATCCTGTTCATAGGCTATCATTCGGTTTGATCCGTCAGGGTACGTCTGCTGCTGACTTGACGGATTTACGATCCCCGATGATCCGGTGCTGAAATCATACTTCCCTACCTGGGATGATCCCGCATTCCATTCCTCGTACACGACCCCATTGTCATAGACCTTTGGATGAACACGTTTCAGCTTGCCGGTTGTGATCTGTTTCTTTGATCCTCCGCACTGGTCTCTCGTGAGGATATACTGAACAGATCCAAGTGTTAGTGTGTTCTTCAGAGTGTATGCATCAGGATCTGATGCCGCAGCCATAATTGATATGCCACTGGCATCGCTCTGTGCTGCCGGATTAACCGTGTCGGACTGTACGGCCGGTGTTCCGGTGGTGAGTGTCAACTCTGCTATCACTGCGGTCCCGCAGAGACAGAGAAGAATCACCGTCATATAGGGCAGATATCTCCAAATCTTCATCATTACTCCTCCCATCCGCATAGTCCACTAGGTAATGGCCAGGTGGACTGATCACTAGATATATGTGCTAATCTTTACGCTAAGCTCTATAAAATACTATCACTCCTAATCGAAGCCTGAATCTCGCTTTAATGTTAATTTAGCGCTCGTATGGAATTATTCTTAATCTTGTGAATATTATTAAGGCGATAAATCGGAAATGGGGTTTATTTCCCTAACCCCCCCTGGTGCGCAGGATATGCGCGACTCATGAAGGGTTCTGGTGATTCTATTAATGCGTGGAATGTGAGATGCGATTATAAAAAATTCCCGATTTTTTTCTATGCCTCATTTTCATTGATAATAAGAACTTCTATATTTCAGGTGCGTATTTCATGCATTGGTACTAAACGATAAGTACGGGCGGCCACCTGCCATGGGATTAGGGTGACTAACTCTGACAATGGCTGCTGCATGGTTCAGATATGACCAGAAAATTTGTTATCGGGGTGTCGGGGGCAAGTGGCATGATCTATGCATCCCGGCTTTTGCATCATCTCTCACCGGTTGCCGAGGTTCATCTTGTAGTCAGCCCGGTGGCAGGAGAGATCGCTGCCCATGAGGGGGTCTCTCTCTCCGGGTTTCCTGTCACTCTCCACCGGTTTGATGATCTTGCTGCACCAATTGCAAGTGGATCGTTCAGACATGATGGTATGGTCATCGTTCCGTGTAGTATGAAGACCCTTGCCTCGGTGGCAAATGGAATAACCCCAAACCTGGTGACGCGTGCAGCTGATGTCACCCTGAAGGAACGCAGACCTTGTATTCTCCTGCTCAGGGAGAATCCGCTCTCCCGGATACATATCACCAATATGCTTACTGCCCATGATGCAGGAGCGACTATCATGGTAGCAAGCCCGCCTTTTTACAGCAGACCGGTTACCATAGAAGATCTGGTGGACGCCGTTGTCTCCCGGATTATTGATCATCTCGGTGTTGAGATCGAGATAACAAGCAGATGGAGTGGATACGAATGAGAACCTGTATTGATCTGATGAGGAACAAAGGCCTGGTCATTGACATTCATGAACCTGTCTCCTCTGAGTTTGAAGCACCGAAGCGATCGTTTGGAACAGACAAACTTCTTTTCTTCCACAATCTTGACGGAAAGAAGGCAGTGATGAATGTCACCGCAAGCAGAGAGGCCCTTGCCCTGGCTCTCGGGGTGAGTGCCGATAAGATGGTTCCCCATCTGGCAGCCTGCCGGTATGATGGAAGAGTTGTTGAAGACGGGACCATCTCATGCTTAAAACCGGATCTTGACCAGATCCCAATCATGAAGCATTACCCTCTGGATGCAGGAAGGTACGTCTGTGCAGGAGTGGTCTTCTCCCGGTACAACGGGGTAGAAAATGCATCAGTACACCGGATGCTTCAGTCCGGGAAAGACAAACTGGTTGCACGGCTTGTTGAGGGAAGGCATACCCACACTATGCTGAAGCAGGCCCTGGCAGACGGAACGGAGCTTCCGGTTGCGATTGCGATAGGACTCCATCCCCTGGTTATGTTTGCAAGCTGCAGCAGGGTCCCGGTCGGGATGGAAATGCCTTTTGCTGCAGAACTACTCGGTGGTGAGATTAAAGTAAAGACTCTCAGTAACGGAGTCCGTGTTCCTGATGCAGAGATCATCCTTGAAGGGTTCATCGGCAGCGAGACTGCTAAGGAGGGACCGTTTGTTGACATCACCGGAACCTATGATCCGGTCCGGACCCAGCCGGTGATCAGGATCACCGGGATGTACATGAAACCTGATCCGATCTACCACGGGATTCTTCCCGGTGGTGATGAACATAAAATCCTGATGGGTGCTCCATATGAACCACTGATCTATAAAGCTGTAGCAGGAGTGACCGGAGTTACCGATGTGGTGCTTACAAAAGGTGGCTGCGGATACCTTCATGCAGTTGTCCAGATCAGAAAACGAACCCAGGGAGACGGGAAGAATGCAATACTGGCAGCTTTTGCGGCACATACATCACTCAAGCATGTGGTCATCGTAGACGAGGATATCAACCCGTCTGATCCTCTGGATGTTGAGTATGCCATTGCAACCCGGGTGAGGGCTGATACTGATACAATTATAATCTCAGGTATCAGGGGTTCTTCACTTGACCCGACAAGGATTGGCGACGGTCTCAATGTCAAGATGGGAATTGACGCCACCATGGAGATGGGCAGGGAAGATGAGTTTATCAGGGCAACCTGGGAGCAGTAATGTTTCTGACCGCTGAAGAAGAGGCAGTCCTTGCGGGCGAAGAGGGACCAACCCGCCAGCAGCTGATGGAGATCCTGGTTGCGATGGGAAAGGTCTTTGAGGCAGAGAAGATGGTTCCCATCCGCAGCGCCCAGGTGTCAGGTGCATCATACAAGACGATTGGCAGATGGGGACTTGAATGGCTCTCGAGTCTTGATGCCAAAGCCAGTGTTCCTGCAATCCTCAACCCTGTTGGTATGGACCGGATCAGGTGGAAAGAGATGGATATCGATCCTGTCTTTGCCAAAAACCAACTTGATGTGATTGCAGCCTACGAACGGCTTGGTATCAGGCTTGAATGTACCTGCACACCCTACTACCTGACAATCACAGAGTATGGTGATCATCTCGCCTGGTCTGAATCATCAGCGGTTGCGTATGCAAACTCTGTCATCGGAGCACGGACTAACCGGGAAGGAGGCCCTTCTGCTCTTGCAGCTGCAATTCTTGGAAGAACTCCCGCGTATGGTCTGCACCTTGTTGAAAACCGGACCCCGGTGTTTACCTTTCATGTAGAAGGTGCTCCTGAAAAGACTGATGAGTCCTGGTATGGTGCCCTCGGGTATCTTGCCGGAAAGATTGCAGGAAACCGGGTGCCAATATTTACAGGAATCAGACCCTCACGTGATCAACTCAAAAACCTGGGAGCAGCAATGGCAGCAACCGGGGCTACAGCCCTGTATCACGTCCAGGATATCACTCCTGAAGCCCGGGTGTTCAAGTTTGATACTACATCCCTGGAATCGATAACCATCACTGCATCAGAAGTTGCAGATGTGTATTCATCAGCTGAACCGGATGCTGTTGCCATCGGCTGTCCACACTGTTCAGATGAAGAACTCACAAAGATAGCGGAAAAACTACAGGGGTGCAGGGTGAAAAAACCGCTTTATGTTTTTGCTGCCCGTGATGTCATCACACGATCCGCAAAGGCGGTGGGGACCATTGAGAAGAGCGGTGCGAAGGTGTATGCAGATACCTGCATGGTTGTCTCTCCTGCACTTGAACAATATAAGACCATCATGGTCTCGAGCGGAAAGGCACTTTCATATGTCCCAAATATGTGCGGTGCAGCCTCTGTCATTGGGACACTTGATGACTGTCTCTCTGCGGCCTGCCGATAGACCTGGCAATTACCCTTTTCTTGGGCATTGAGTTCTGGCCGGTGCAGTTTATTATCCTGGCGTCAGATATGCTTATACCAAGATCAGGTATACGTGATGAATCAGGAGGGAGAGACCTATTACGATATCCTGAATCTCCATCCAGATGCATCTCTCCAGGATATTACAACAGCGTACCGCAAACTTGCAAAGATACTTCATCCTGATGTCTGTGAAAGCCCTGATGCTGATGAACTCTTTAAAGTTGTAAACGAGGCGTACCAGGTCCTCAAGGATCCCAAAAAAAGGGAAGCATATGATGCAAGCCTGGTTGTTGCCGAAGGATCTCTGTATAGTAAATATCACCAGGGAAGACAGCGGTATCGTGATCCTCATACCTGGTATCACTCTCATCAACACCATGGATCGTATAGGCGACCGGTTGACGAAGAACCACCAAAACCGCCTGAAAGTACCATCCCAAGAATTGTTCAGGTTGTTCTTTTTTATCTGACCCTCCTCATGGCTGTACTCATATTGGCCCAGCTCTTTTTGATCCCCTGGATTAATGGAGTGAACAGCACTGATGCACGAAATTCCCTCAATGAAGGAAACAAGTGGATGCAGCAGGAGGAGTTTCAGAAGGCAATCGACAGTTACCGTGATGCAACTGCAAAACTTCCGACGTTTTACGAGGCCTGGCGGGCGAAAGGGATTGCAGAACTAAAGAAAGGGGATGCCCTCACAAAACTGGGCCAGCCGGGTGCCGAGGGATACTATCGTGATGCAATCAGGTCTTTTTCAAAGATCCCTGACAGGAACCCTGAAGATACTGCAGTGACAAAGGCGATTGCTGAAGCATACCTGAAACTGAATGACAGGAATTCAGCCATCAGTGTTTTGAACCGGGCACAGGAATCAGGCCATTGGGATGCTTCTATGAGCGACCTGCTGCGTGAAGCAAACTCCCAGCCCGGACAGCAGAGTCCGAGTCCCTCTGCCTGATACTTCATGCCATATAGAATCCGGTCATATCTCTATAAAGCGAAGAGCCATGGCTGACATCTCTCCTCACATGCAGAAGTACTATGATCGCCTGAATGCCGGATTAGCGAGGGCGATGGAAGTTGCGGGACAAGCCAGGAAGGTAGGGATAGATCCTGAAACGGTCGTAGAGATCCCGATAGCAAACGATCTCGCAGACCGTGTTGAAGCACAGGTGGGGATCAAAGGAGTCGCGGCATGTATCCGTGACCTTGAGTCCCGGATGTCACGTGAGGAGGCATCCCTCAAGATCGGTGATGTGTTTGCAACACGAAAGTTCGGCGAGACAGACAACGAACAGATCCTGGATCATACAATACGAACCTCAATGGCCCTGGTAACCGAGGGTGTGGTGTCTGCACCTATCGAAGGGATCGCCAAGGTTGCAATAAAAAAGAATGATGACGGGACCGAGTATCTCTCGATCTATTATGCCGGTCCTATCCGGAGTGCTGGTGGAACGGCACAGGCACTCTCTGTTCTTGTAGGTGATTATGTCAGGAGTCTGCTCGGACTTAACCGGTACATCCCACGGCCTGAAGAGGTTGAGCGGTATGTCGAGGAGATAAGGCAGTACAACTCGATCATGAGCCTGCAGTACCTCCCGTCTCCTGAAGAGATCAGAATGATCATTCAGAACTGTCCGGTCTGTATCGATGGGGAACCAACAGAGCGGGAGGAGGTCTCGGGGTACCGCAACCTAGAGCGTGTTGAGACAAACACGGTCAGGGGTGGAATGGCTCTTGTCATTGCTGAGGGGCTTATCCTGAAAGCTCCCAAAGTGATGCGTAATGTGAAGAAGATGAAGATGAGTGGGTGGGACTGGCTCGAAAACCTGATGCAGTCCACTACTCCTTCAGGGTCTGATCACGAGGAGAAAGAGGTTGGTATCCATCCAAAAGACAAGTTTCTCCGTGATCTTATCGGTGGAAGGCCGGTCTTTGCATACCCGATGCGAAAAGGAGGATTCAGGCTGGTGTACGGGAGATCGCGAAACACCGGTCTTGCAGCCGGTGGGCTTCACCCTGCAACTCTTCACATCCTCGGGGATTTTCTTGCAGTCGGAACACAGATGAAGACTGAACGGCCTGGAAAAGCCGCTGGTATTTCACCGGTTGACTCTATCCAGGGGCCCACCGTCAGGCTGATCAACGGGGATGTGCTCAGGATTGATGATGCTAAGCAGGCACGTGAAATTTCCCCGCAGGTTGCTTCAATCCTTGATGTGGGAGAGATTCTTCTCAGCTACGGCGAGTTCATGGAGAATAACCATGTTCTTGTCCCATGTGCCTACTGTGAGGCATGGTGGCACCTGGAAGGTGGGGTTGGTCATCCCACAAGCGAGGAGGAGGCTCTCTCCTGTTGCGAGGCTGGAGCATATCTCCATCCTGACTTTACTCTCCTCTGGGATGATGCAAAGCCGGAGGAGATCAGGGAACTTGCCGAATACATAAACAAACACGGATCACTCGCTGATAATACCCTGAAGATTCCCCAGGATCATGCCATCAAGGAGATCCTTGAGAATATCCTCTGTCCGCATCTTGTCCGCGACGAGATGTTTCTGATAGGACCGGCATATCTCTTCTGCAGATGTCTCGGGCTTGATGAGAACCTCTCCATGACACCCTCCTGGGAAGGAGAGATTCCCGGTGTCAGCCTTGATCTCGTTATGCATCTCTCCGGACTCAGACTCAGGTCAAAGGCAGGTACACGGATAGGGGGACGAATGGGACGGCCTGGCAAATCAAAGCCGCGTGAGATGAAACCTGCTCCCCATGTACTCTTCCCGGTCGGTGAAGGGGGAGGCTCAAGGCGTTCTCTTCAGGAGGCTGGAAAGCACACCTACAAGGCAAATACTGACGGGGGAATCCTTCAGCTTGAGATGGGAGTTCGTCGTTGTCCTGCCTGCAGGACCGAGACCTATCTGAACAAGTGCAGTTGCGGAGCACATACTATCCCGGTGATTGCCTGTCCCCGCTGTGGCATTGAAGTGGGAGAGGGAACCTGTCCACAGTGCGGGGTCCCCGGAACCTGTGTTCGTGAATACACGATCAATGTCAAGCAACAGTACCTGAAGGCACTCGAAAATCTCGGGGTCAGAGAGCAGGTTGGAGATCTGGTGAAAGGCGTCAAAGGCCTGGTCTCAAGACTCAAGCCTGTTGAACTACTTGAGAAAGGAGTCCTCAGATCCCTCAACGAACTCTTTGTCTTCAAGGATGGCACGGTAAGGTTTGATATTATCGATATGCCTCTGACTCATTTCCGCCCTCGTGAGATCAGTGTCCCGGTCGAACGGCTGGTTGAGATAGGGTATACCCATGACATCTATGGCAGGGAACTGACTGACCGGGAGCAGATCCTGGAGCTCCCTCCCCAGGATATCCTGGTTCCTGAAGGATGCGGAGACTACCTGCTTGCCTGCACCAAGTTCATAGACCAGCTGCTCGTGAAGGTGTATGGTCTTGAACCGTTTTACAACTGTGAGAAGAGGAGCGACCTCATCGGCCATCTCATAATCGGACTTGCTCCCCATACGAGTGCAGGAGTGCTTGTCCGCCTGATTGGATTTTCAAAGGCAAATGTCGGGTATGGGCATCCCTTCTTCCATGCAGCAAAACGGCGGAACTGCTTCTTTGGCGATACCCTGATAGAGATCGGGGATGAGACCGGGATCCATGCCGTTCCGATCCGACAGTTCGTACTTGAACGGCTCGATCTCTCACAGGCCGGTGTTGACAGTATCGGGACTTTTTACGCAGATCCGACCCGGCCTGCCTATGCCAGAAGTATAGACACCTCGGGTATGCCCCATATTCGCAAAGTAACTTCAATCTCGGTGCACCGGTCTCCACAGAACCTGATTAAATTCGTAACTGCACGGGGAAAAGAACTCATAGTCACACCCGACCATGCGATGCTTGTCTGGGATGTTGATTACCTGCGAAAGATCCGTGCCCTGGAGGTGAAGGTAGGAGATGCAGTCCCTATCTGGGAAGGTGGTGTGGTCATATCTGACCGCATTGCCACGATCGATTATGTCCAGTCTCCTGACGAAAGGGTCTACTGTCTAACTGTAGATCGGGATCACAACGTTGTGGCGAATGGTATCTTCACCGGGCAGTGTGATGGTGATGAGGATTGTGTCATGCTCCTGCTTGACGGGCTGATCAACTTCTCCCGGGCATTCCTTCCCGAGACCCGTGGTGGATCAATGGACGCTCCGCTCGTGCTCAGCAGCAGGATCGACCCGACTGAGATCGACAAGGAGAGTCATAACCTGGATGTCTGTGATGGATATCCGCTTGAAATGTACCTCAAGGCACTCGAGTATGCCCACCCGAAGGATGTTGAAGGTTTAATCGACCGTGTTGAGAAGCGGCTTGGGAAAGAGAATCAGATAGAGGGGTTCTTCTTCACCCATGATACCTCTGACATCTCAGCCGGCCCGCTTGACACTATGTATACTCAGCTCCAGTCGATGGTTGACAAGCTCAACTGTGAACTTGAACTAGCAAAAAAGATCAAAGCGGTTGACGAGCATGACGTGGCTGAACGGGTTTTGCAGACCCATTTCATCCGTGACCTTCAGGGGAACCTTGGGGCATTTGCAAAACAGAAGTTCAGATGCACAAAGTGCAATACCAGTTACCGCCGGATGCCTCTTTCAGGAAAGTGCCGGTGTGGCGGAACGGTGATCCCGACCGTACATGAGGGTTCGGTGAAGAAATACCTGAAGATGTCACAGGAAATCTGTGAGGATTTCAATATCTCCGAATATACAAGGCAGCGTGTTGAGGTTATCAACATGAACATCGAGTCAACCTTCGGCGAAGAGAAGATAGAGCAACTCGGGCTTGCTGATTTCATGTAATTTTCCGGGTTTTCAGTTTATTACCCAAGACTCCTTTATAGTATCAGGTTAATTCTCGTACATCAGATGTACGATCTCACGGCTCTTAGAGAGGAGTTCCCGGTCCTTGAAGAGGTCATCTACCTTGACAACGCTGCAACTACCCAGACTCCGGTCCGGTCAGTTGAGGCTATCTGCGATTTCTTTTATGAGTATGCCGGAAATTATGGGAGGGGCACACACCGGCTTGCCAGAGAGACAACTATCAGGTGTGAGGAGAGCAGAGAAGAACTTGCGACATTTCTCGGAGCTTATCCTGAACAGATCATCTGGACCGGGAATACCACAGGGGCAATAAATCTTGTTTCACAGGGACTTGCATGGAAGAAAGGCGATGAAGTGCTCTGCACTGCCCTTGAGCATCACTCCAATCTTCTCCCCTGGATGGCGCTTAAGAAACGGGGAGTGAAGATTGGTATCATCCCCCATGAAGGAGGATATGTCGATCCCGACTCTGTGAGTGATATGATCACCGGAAAGACCCGCGTTGTTGCAGTCACCCAGATGTCAAATGTCACCGGGACTATTCAGCCGGTTGACGAGATAGCTGACATTGTCCATGATGCCGGTGCAGTCATCGTGGTTGATGGTGCACAGTCGGTTGGACATATTCCGGTTGATATCACCAAGATGGATTACCTGGCTATAGCAGGGCATAAAGGTCTCCTTGGTCCACAGGGAGTTGGTGCCCTCTATGCCGAGGATCCTGCAACGTTGTCAGAAAGCCAGTATGGTGGCGGAACAGTCACCTCAGTCTCATTTGAGGAAGTAACACTCCGTCCTGTTCCTGCACGGCTTGAGCCAGGAACACCAAACATTCCGGGAATTATCGGGATGGGTCCTGCTATCAGACTGGTCGATGAACTAGGCGCTGAAGCGATCGCCGATCATGAAGAGGCACTGGGGACTGCTCTATTTGATGCCCTGGAAGAGATTGGCCTGGTTGATATCTTCAGCCCGAGAGGAACTCCGGTTCTCTCGTTCGGTGTCCAGGGTCTACACCCGGATCTTGTTGCAACCCGGCTTGATGATATGGCAGCAATCTGTGTGAGGAGTGGTATGCACTGTGCAGAACCGTATGCCCGATCTTTCTGCGACCAGGGAACCGTCAGGGCGTCGGTTGCCTGTTATAATACAGAGGAGGAAGTCATGATTCTCGCAGACACACTTCGGGAAATGCTTGATGAATGGGATCCGGATTCTGAACCTGATTATGTCCCGGAACCTGATCCCTGGGAAAAGAGTAAGTGTCCCTGATTTCTGCAACCGGGAAGATTATCACACGTCAGAATGAAGAGTACCGTATGAAGTACGTTCTGGTGCCAGGTATTCTGGTACTCATCTGTATATTATTCATCACTCCTACGCAGGCCGGCCCGGTGAACCTTTCAATTACCGGAGCATCCGAGCAGGGGGGGTATATCTCCACTGACATTCTCTTCTCTCCGGGAACAGCGGGTATGGACGGGTATCTTACTTTGTGGTTCAATACCCCGGATGGAGATTGTAAGAACGCAAAGCTCCTCACCTGGAAGACTCTCTCTTCGGGAGCTGAACCCGGGACAGTTCACATGGAATCAGCGGTTCCTGTTGATGTGACTCCGGGAACGTATACAATCTCTGCGATCTACGGGACCGGGACATCATTTCCATCCTCGTGCGATAAAGGAACTTCTGCATCATCCACCGTGGTTGTTTCAACCCCGGGTCAGGCCGGTCATGATATGGCAGGGAAACTTGCAGCAAGTGGTGCATCATCTACTGGTCCCAAATATGCAATAGACACAATATCTGGTATTGACACGGCAGTACGGGTAGAGCCTGGTTCAGGGATTAAACCGGGAGTGACAATACGAAACCTTGGTGCTGATGATACCTCTGCGGGCCAGGTGGAGGTGCATGCCTTTCTCGGCGGCAATGAACTGATTCCGGTGGATGCAGTGATCAGCCCGATGAAATCAGGAGAAGCTAAAGAAGAGAGCCTTTCTTTTACGGTTCCCGGATATATCCCGCAGCAGAGTTACCCGTTCTTTTTGATTATTGATCCACGGGGCGATCATGGGCTTGTTGATCCTGAATCGAACCTGAAACGGACCGGTGGAAAGATGAGTGTTGCAATTGAGGATCCCGGTGTCGGGTGCGGGTGTCACCAGTAGGGCTCACGTACGGGTAACTTACTAATATTTCACAGAACAACAGTTTAGGGTCAGCGTGGTGTGGATACCTATTCACACTATTCCTATTCTTGTGCGGGGATAGCCAAGTGGTCAACGGCGAACGCCTCAAGAGCGTTTCTCATAGGAGTTCAGGGGTTCGACTCCCTTTCCCCGCATGAATCCGCCCAATCGTGTTCATATGTTGTTATCCGGATTCAACGTCTGTGTACTCTTTGGTATCGATCTTTGTGACAAAGAACCCTTTGTAGATCTCCTCCTCATGGTTCCGGGTGATAACCCGGATGAGCAAAGGACCTGACCATGAAACAGTCCTCATGTTCTTGACGGAGGATGGCCTGTTGTTCAGGTCTGTAATGCTCGGATAATTCATTCAGGTATCTCACCTGGATGGTTCTTCATCGCGGCTCTGTAATCATCTGCGACATATCGGAATTTTTCGGAAGGAATGCGGAACATTCCACCATGAAAATGAGTGCTATACCGGTCTCTAAAGAAGTATATCTTAGTAATAATAATTATTTTAGTACATACTACGGAATATGTGAATGTATGGAGTAGGGATTTGTGATCACATCCTGGCATGTGACCATATATGTGAATTCTGAAGTTCCGCCAGGATAGATCCATGACCCGGATCTGACGGTATATGGTCCCCTGTTTTACATTTAGAACGAGATACGTCCGAAGACATGTTCCGCTCTATTCCCGCAGAAGAAATATTACCTCCGTAGGGAGGTGATCGCTCCGCTCACATCATGACCTGTGATTATACAGAGAACGAGAAGGGTTTGGTACTGGTCATGAAGAGATGGGTTCAAAGGGTGAACCACCAAGATTGGGAATCTGCATGAGAATGAGTTCCCGGAACAGGTCAGGATTATTTCTATCCGGTTATTACCCGGTTTACCGTGGACCCTAGGCAGGATATGGGGCAGAATCCTCATCGGGGTGGGGAGCGAGCAGCGAAGCTGCAAGCGAAAGAGGACTGGTGGAGTTCTTCAGTCTTGCATCGTCTGTGGAAGGAGACCTACCATGTACAGACAGTATCTCGCTCACCAACTACGATGTTGATTCCCCGGACAATGCTGGAAACCTGGGCAGAAGGAATCGCCGCATTAATTTTCAACCGCTTTTCCAGCATCATCATGAGTCCGGATACTCCGGTCCGATCGCCTGATTCGTCATATACAGATCACCACCTCCTGAAAGATATTGGTCTTGTCGGGCCGAAAGGCCCGATTTAAAAAAGAGTACCTGACTTATTTTAAGCCTGTAATCACAGGGTATTTTCCAGTTCCGCTGCTTCCTGCTCACGGCCCTGGAGGCGGTATGCAGCAGCGAGGACCGGGATTATTTCATCCAATGGTAGTGCCTGCTTTTTGAGAAGTTTCTCACAGATACCAACGGCCCGTTTCGGTAATCCCGCTTTATTCATGTATGCTGCACTGAGAATCATTGCATTCTCTTCAGGGTACCCGACTGACACCGCCCGGTCAATCAGAGCAAGGCATCCCTTTACATCCCTATTCATCAGCCGCTCATATGCCCTGATGAGATGAACCCCGTCATGATTTTCTCCCTCCTCCATGAAATGACGCAGGGATACGATATCATCAAGCCGGCCGGATTTCAGGGCCATGTCAAAGATAATTTCGACATCCTCGAATAATACATGGTTACGGACATATCCCGATACCAACTCGAACGCCTCATCATACCGGCTTTCTGAAAGCAGTGATTCAAGTTCATGGTCTTCTTCCCAGCCTTCATCATCCTCATAGCTGTCATACCGCCAACCGGGCCTGAACTTATGAAAATCCGGGATTTTTCCCGGGACTATCCCCTCAGATATATGCAGGTCCGGGTTATCCTTGAGGATTACCCGGATAAGAGATGAGGCCTGCTCCTGGAACTCGGTCAGCATGATCCATTCAAGGGGTCCCAGGATCAGGTCATCACGGTGAAGAACAATACTCCTGATCTCGGCTAGGAGGTTGGAGTCTGGAATCCCTGCCACCATTCCCTGGATTAGCAACTGCCTGACGAGGTATTCCCTTGTACTATCACGGAGGTCCTCGAGGATCTCTTCAGCCCCTTGGCGAAGGATATCAGTAGTAAAGAGATGTATGGCAAGAAATTCCTATACTATTTTTGTAGCAGTTCCTGACATGAGAACCGCTATCCAGAGACCCGGAAGTACAGCCTCTCCCCCCTCATCACACATATAGGGAGTAAGGTATCCTTCCAGGAAATCGCCGTTATAGAGGTGGAGAGACCTGATAAGTGAGTACGCTTCCTCCTCCCTTCCGGGTATGATATTATCCCGGATAAGGAGACGGACCCCTTCAATCCGTTCCCGAAACGGATGATACGTAAGCAAAGAATAATCATCAGGATCCTGGACAAAAGCAACATCGGCACGGCTATCCCCAAGTTTCTCTTCCGAGCAGGGCAGCCCACCGCAAGGCCGCCTCCCCTTCATTTCCGATCCTTCCGGCAGCCAGAAATCCATATATTTTATCCTTGAGTGATTCTGAAGTCCCGGGCACGTATGAACGGAAAATTTCCTCTGAGGAGATGGTATCTCCAACCCGGCGGCAGTGATCTGCATACCGGAACCTGAAGATCGGATAATCCATGATACGGGAGTCATGTGAGATCAGGGAGATTGCAGCCTGATCATCATGGAGGGAAGTCAGCAGGGCTTCAAGTGAGAAGAATGCAGGATAAAAATCATCATCCTCTTCAATCAGGCCCCGTACATCTGTACAGATATCGGAGATTTTTTTTGATCCTGACTGGTCTCCGAGGAGATCAAAGCCATCTGATAAAACCCTGACATTATCCTTGTTACCAAAAAAGGAGTGCATATATCCAATGCAGATATTTCATGAATACTACTTATGCAATCCCTTGTGTCGGGATTGATTGGAAGAGGTTGTCCAGTGTGAAGAATCTCACTGGACAACCTCCCGGGAAGAACCCAATCATATGGCGGGTATTTATATCCCACCCTCTCAAAAACGATGATAACGCATGATCTCAGTCAATGGAGCAACTCTCCAGGAAATAGAGACTATGAGGATAACGTATCTCAGTTCTCTTCCTGAATTTCAGGATTTATATCTGGAACTACAGATCCCCTATGCTGATGTAGTGATTCTCTCTCATTGTGGGACCATTATCGGCTATGCGATCATGAAGGGGGGAGTGATGCTTGAATTTTTCGTAAAGGACACTTTCGGGTCTGATATTAATTTACATTTTCCAGAGATTGTCAAAACCTGCAATGTTGAAAGAATACTAGTTCAATCGTTTGATCAGGTATTGATGAAATGCTGCTCCCGGATGAACTCGTATCACGAGGTTGGTCTCATCTATCGTGATTTCACTCAAGTAACAATACTCAGGGATCCAGATATCTCGTTTCGGCTGGCAACCCTTCAGGATCTGTCGTTTCTTCAGATGCAGGAGGATGAGGTTTTTGAACCAAAAGATATGATCTCTACTGCAATCGAGAAGAGTGAGATCGTTCTTTGCCTGAGCGGGGAAATGATCCTCGGTTGTGGATTTATTACCCGGATTCACCCGAAATGGGCGTATTATGATGTCGGTGTCTGGGTAAGCCCCGAATTCAGATTGCATGGGTATGCAACCCGGATCTTATCCTGGTTAAAGGACACCTGTGTTAATAACTGCTGGATTCCGGTATGTGGCTGTGGAGTCGAGAATATTGGTTCGCAGCGGACAATTGAAAAGAACGGATTCATCAGTAATCACCGGCTCCTCTCTTTTAATGTCGGTCACCATGATAACCTGACCTCCCGAACGACGAGGACTTCCTCTACTGTCTCACCCTCTGAGTGACATCCCGGAAGAGCGGGGCAACTGATAAAAAAAATCGCCATCTTCGGTGTCTTCTTCGACGACGACTTTCAGATTCATACGGTCATAGTCAGGTGTTGAGATTTAATAGTTTCCGCTATATGGAAATGTGAAAGAGAAAAGAAATTACCTGGATGCTCTAGTCGATTTGTGATTACAATATTTTTCTATCAGTGCTAAAAAAAGAAGTCATTCGTATTGATTCATGGGTTCATAATGAAAGAGTTCAAAAGGGGATTTTATACAGGATTAACATTACAGTTAGCGATAGGGCCTGTATTTTTCTTTATCATTAATTTGACTCTACAAAAAACAATTTTTGATGGATTTGCAGGTGTTCTGGCCGTCACAGTTGTTGATTATTTTTTTATAATAATCTCAATTCTTGGAGTCGGTACATTACTCAAAGAAACTAAATTTAAAAGAGTTTTTGGGTATGTAAGCTCTGTTGTTTTGATACTATTCGGAAGTCTCATTTTAAAAGGAATATTATTCAGCACTGTTACAGTTTCAAAAATATCATCGGGAGCAGATATCCTGACAAGTTTTGTATCAGTGTTTTTGATTACAATTTCCAGTCCGATGACAATTATTTTTTTCACAAGTCTGTTTACTGCAAAGGTAGTTGAATACAACTACTCAAAAAAGGAGTTAATTTCTTTCGGATTCGGCACTGGCTTTGCGACTTTCATATTCATGGGATTATCTGTAATTATTTTTTCCTTTATTGGCAGTTTCGTTCCATTAATTATTATACAAATCCTCAATTGTGTTGTTGGTATGTTATTAATCGGGTATGGTATTCAGAGATTAGCCATAAACATAAAAGAATGAGACACCCGGTATGATCATAGATAACTTCGCGATCCTTTTCTTTTATGCATAGGTTACGAAACCCATCTGACATACCTGAAATAACTTTTTTGACATCTCCGGATGATAGTCGAATTACAATGGAGAAAATATTTCTAGATTATTCCCTTTTTGTATGATATGATTGTCTTTGATACACCGGGTCCCGAGAATACATCTGCTATTGTAGGTATTATCAAAAAAGAATCACACCGGTGTGATTACATCGTGGTTGCCTCAATTACCGGATCAAGTGCCTTACAGATCGCGGAAACATCGCCGGGAAGACCGATTATCTGTGTGACCTGTCCCCAGGGGATGTACTGGGAGGTGGATCAGATGAACCATGATCTGTTTGCAACAAATCCCGGACTCAGATCAATTCGTGATGAATGGATTCGGGATGGAAAGAAACGGATTCCCATGGAGATAACCGCTGATAATCAGAAAAAACTGGATGCACTACAGATCCCGGTTGTAAAGGGAACGATTCCCTTTTTTGGTCCAAGTTTTTCAATCCGGCTTCATCTACAGCAGGTAACATCCCTGGATATTATTGCCAAAACTCTGGAATTGATCTCACCCGGAACCCTGGTCTGCCTGGAAAGTGTTCTGATGGCTACCGATGCCGGGGTAATACCGGAAGGAGTCAGGGTGATGGCCTGTGCCGGCACCGAACGGGGACTGGATACCTGCTGGATTATCAGAAGTGCGGCTTCTGCAAACCTTTTCCATCCTGAACGTGGTGCACGGCTGATTGAACTTCTTGCAAAGCCGGGTGTCGCAGAAACACCTGATATCTCGATTGAATATCTCCGGTAAATGAAAAATTTGTGAATATTAAAACCGGTTTATTATCCATCAGTTTTGATTAGATATTCCTGTTGGACCGACCTGATCCGGGTTCCAGGAATCATTCTGAATAGAGGATGTATAGAGGATCATTTGGGACAAACTCTTCTATCCGGATGAATATGTGTGAACTCTATTGAGGATCTTCTCATCTTTTCTTGAGGGTTGGTTCACCTATATGACAGTATTAAATCAAGGGACGAGAAATAAGGATACTACCTGCCTGAATCATTATTGTTCTGGATACATTATGACAGATATTGTCCTGGTGCACGGGGGAAATATGTCTACCCGGACATGGAACCTTCTCACAACCGGAGATCCGGTTGTTACCGAAGATGGGAGACTGGGAGCCCGGTACTGGGAAGGAACGATTGCTGCACTCTCAAAAGAGCATCACCGGGTCTTTGCACCCTCTCTCACTGACGAACTAGTCGGAAGTCTGAAAGGACACATTGAAGAAGTAATCGCTGTTATCAGTGAAAACAACCTGCACCATGTCATGCTTGTCGGGCATAGTTATGGTGGAATGGTGATCACCGGGGTGGCTGCAGCGATGGTGGATAATATCAGTCATCTTGTGTACCTGGACGCAGCAGTTCCCGATCCCGGTGATTCTCTGTATTCACTTCTGAAACAGGGGCTCCGATCATCTGGAGAGCAGGTTCTCATCCCGGACCCGGCACCTCCATACGTGGAGACCCTGGATTTTGATCCACAGATTATCCGGTCAATTCCAAAGACCTATATTTTCTGTACAAAAAGTGAATATCTGGCCGTAACAGGTATCGCCAGAAAAAAGATCGAGGCCAGTCCGGATAGCTGGGAGTTTGTGGAGTTATTGTCATCACACGTTCCCATGGCTGATAAGCCTGATGAGATATACCGCCTGTTAATCGGGATAGCGTCCGGGATTGATGTTTGAAACTAGCTAAAAACCCCAATTGTGAGATTCTAGTATAAATATTCTCTATAAACACCGTTATGAGAATTTGGGGTTTTTACTATTCTCATAAATAAAAAAGAACAAAATTTGATAATCTATGAGTGTAGATAATTTTTCGAGATGTATGCATGTTTAATAAACTAATATACTTTGATGAAGGATCTGCTATAGATTATCTTTACATAAAACATGGTGGTCAAATAAATCATTTAAAAGAAAAAAAAGAAGAAACTGATGAAAAAACTGTATTAGATGCCCAAGGTCAAATGGGTTTTGGAACAGGGATTTTATCGAACTTAATGCCCTTTTTGAAAGCAAATCTTGAGGTAAAAGGGGGTGTTGAATATAATAAAATTGGGGAATCAATAATTAGAACATTTGTTACCAACACTATTTTATCTGACTTTACTAATGAACCCGATCTGGAAAATTCATTTATCAAACTAGAAGGATACAAGTTGAAGGCTTATCCCAATTCATTTTCTTATATTAAAATGTATTCTCCTTACTTTAGTATGTTTAAAATTGAAACATTAAACGATATGCCGATAATTTTCCAAAAAATTGATGAGGCTTTAGAAAAAGGTAGGGGATATTATGAATTAATAGCAGAAGATTCTGAAGGTACAAAGATACTTAAATTTAATTTAAAAGCATTTAGAAATAATTATTCTCTCGTTGATTTGACTAAAATGGATTTAACATACTTTGCAGTGAAAGTGGGAAAGATGAATGTTCATGATTTAGATCCTAAGAATGAATTTAATGTTACCCCTAATTTTGGAAGTAATGATATTGCTGATATTATTCATGAAGAAGATAATATTGGATTGGATTCAACATCAGATAACAATTTGTTAGATGTATATGATGTAATATTGGCAGGAATCCAACAATAATGGAAAAAATTGTTTTATATTACGGTCCTAATATCGGATTTAAGAAGTACATTCAAGAAGAAACTGATGAATCTGACATTACAACTACCCTCTCATCAGTAGTTAGAAAAATCGATGAATTTAAAAATATTTTCAAATTTATCTCTGAAAATCCTGACGAATCAAAAATCCAAGATATTCAACTTATTAGAGTTGGTAATCTAATTTCTTCTTCAGATGAATATGCTGGTATTCAAGAGCATGCAATTTTAAATTTTGAGATTTTACTTTCTAAACTTGAAATAAAAAACATATATTTTCAAAATCCTCCAAAGCACATATCAGATATATTTAATGCAAGTTATCCCGATATTACAGAGATTGAAAAATATTGCTATGTACCGATCGATGAACGAAAAATATATACTATACACGAAAATTTTGATAAGAGGATTATTGGTCAACCAAAGGCAAAAAAATCATTACTAAGATCATTAGTTCGCCTTACTTATCAAAAAAATAAAAAACCACTTGTAATCCTTTTTTATGGCCCCTCTGGTGTTGGAAAAACAGAAACCGCAAAATATTTAGCAGAAATATTAGGTGGACAATTATTTAGAAAACAATTTTCAATGTTTCAAAATAATGATTATATATATTATTTATTTGGAGGAGAGCATTCTAAAAATAGTTTTGCGAAAGAAATTCTTGAAAGAGAAGCGAATGTTCTCCTATTAGATGAATTCGACAAAGTAAATCCATTATTTCACAGTGCTTTTTATCAATTGTTTGATGAAGGGATATTTGAAGATCAAAATTACAAAGTTAATGTCGGAGATGCAGTTATTATCTGTACGTCAAATTATTTAGATGAGGATGAAATAAAAAAACAATTGGGGGACCCAATTTATTCACGAATAGAAGCCTGTATAAAATTTGATTCATTATCAACTGACAGTTTAAAAGGAATTATTGAACAGGAAATAGAGTTTGAGTGGAAAAAATTGCGCCAGGTAGATAAAAAGAAAATTGATAAAAATGAGGTGAAAAGCCACTTTTGTAATCATTTATCTAAATTTTCTAATGTACGAATAATTAAAAGTTCAATTAATTTAGCCATTTCAGAAAAAATATTAGAACGAATAATTGAAAGAAAAGGTAAATAATAATATCATCCTCCACTTCCAACCTTAACTTTCTTCATATATCCACCCGGAATCGATTCATCTAATTTCCACACAATACTCATTGGCCTACTCCCTGAATACCTTTCATATTTCGCAGTTCCTAAACAAAGAAACGGTTGAGAAACATTCTGAATCTTATTAAATTCTCTCACAAAGAGCAATACTCGACTCCCTTTCTCCTGGTGATGAATATATCTCTGACCAGTTGGAGAGGATTCTGATGTGGTACTCTGGGATTGCCAATGAAACAGAGTATCATTGATGGCATAATCGTGATACATCGTTGTCGATGAGAAGAATTTATCACTCTTATTCAACGTAATAAAGAACACATCGAGTTTCTTATCTTCAAAATAAACAACTCCTTCTCGTTTTCCTTTAGTACTCCAATGATCAGGAGAATAATGTCCAAGTCCAGCGAAAATCTGATCCCGTGAGTAGTACCCATGAAGTGAGAGTCCACAATCAAATCCTAAATCTAGCGGTTTCTCAACATACTGAATCGTATCCTCCAGATAATCCAATATTGAGAGAACTTCTGAAACCATCCATTCACGCCTGAATAGTTCTTCAAATCCAGACATAAGAGAAGAATATCTCATCTCCTGAAGAGGCTTGGAATAAACCGAGTAATAGAGCATATTCAGATGAGATTGATATCCGATTTTTCTTCCCTCGACAAAATTAATATCCTTTTCCTGAAGAATCTGTCTGATAAAAAGAATAAATGAAACTGAATTGATATGACCGATTTTTCGGGCAATTGACATCATCCATCTCTCCTCTTCCGGACTAATTCGCTCACAAAGACCTGCTTCAGCACACAATCCTCGAAAACTAGATTTACTAAATAGTGCTTGTAAATCCAACCCATAATGCTCAAGAAATATCTTTAATGAAAGTGGCTTTCCGGTTTCTTCTTCAAACCGGGATATCTTTTCGACTAGGACATTTCTTCGGAGAAGTGAACGTTCAATATGTGAGAGGACGGTTTCGCGTGCAACCTTCTCAAGAGTAATGAAACAACCACGAGGAAGAAGATATACTCCGTTCTCGACCTGTTCTGATATAGGGGTGGTTCCTTCAGCGGTCAATGCCTTGAACTTGGTATCAAATCGGTAATTCGTATGCTGCCGACCAACAAAATCCAGAACCGTGAGACATTCCTTTCCTTCACAAATTCGAAGGCCTCTTCCGAGCTGTTGAAGAAAAATGGTCATACTTTCGGTTGGTCTGAGAAAGAGAACAGTATTCACTTCCGGAATATCAACCCCTTCATTGTAGAGATCAACGACAAAAATAAACCGAATCTCCCCATTCACGAGTTGTGATTGAATTGAATTCCTGGTTTTCTGATCACTTTCCCCGGTGAGGTACCCAGAAGGGATACCAATCTCATTAAAAGTATTACACATGAAGACGGCATGGTCAATACTGACACAGAATCCAAGACCAATTACTGTGTTGATATCTGTTACATATCGATTAAGGGACGTTGCGATATGTTCTGCCCTCTGGAGATTTCCTGTGTATCGCTTCGATAATGTCTGTTTATCGTATCCTCCCTGTGACCAACTTACATCTTCAAGATTAACAGTATCTGTTATCCCAAAATAATGAAAGGGAGCGAGAAGATTTCTATCAATCGCTTCGGGAAGACGGATTTCTGCGGCTATCTTTCCATCAAAGTAAGCAAGAATATCAAGCTCATCCATTCTCTCCGGTGTCGCCGTCAATCCAACAAGAATCTTTGGATGGTAATATTGCAAAAGGGTTTGATACGAGGCTGCAGCCGCATGATGAAACTCATCAACAATGATATAATCGTAATAATCAGAAGAAGTTAGGGTATTGAATTTCGTGCTATTGAATGTCTGAATCGAGATAAAGCAATGATCAATATGTGGTGGAATTATTCCCCGAATACAGAGATCACCAAAGTTTGGATCCCGCATGATCACCCGAAACCGACTGAGGCTCTGCTTTAATATCTCCTCCCGATGAGCAACAAAGAGAAGGCGGGCATGTGGATTTCCATTCCGAACGAAATTTCGAAAGTCAAATGCCGATATGATTGTCTTTCCTGTCCCTGTTGCCGCAACAATCAGATTACGATATCGACCATGAACCTCTCGCTCTACAATCAGTCGTTCTAATATCTCCTTCTGATAGAAATATGGAACAATATCAAACAGAATTGGAAGGTCATCATCTCCAGATTTTCCTTTTTGTCGATTCAATGCCTCCTGTAAGATAGACTTGTCATTTTCTTTATAGGGAACGAATTCCGGATTATCCCAATAACTCTCAAATGAGATACATATCTTTTGGAGAATGTCTCCTGCATCCTTTTCTGTAAGTTTCACATTCCACTCAAGACCACTAGTTATTGCAGGATTTGAAAGATTTGAAGAGCCAACATAAGCGGACGAAAACCCAGATTTACGATAGAAATAGTATGCCTTCGCATGTAATCTGGTCCGCTCAGTGTCATAGGAGATACGAACCTCTGTATTTGGGAGGGTTGAAAGGAATTCAATAGCCTTGAGATCAGTTGCCCCAATATACGAGGTGGTGATGACCCGAAGATGTCCATGGTTGCAGAAATTGGAGAGTTCATCCATCAACAATCTGATGCCGCTCCATTTGATGAACGAAACAAGCATATCGATCCGATCTGCAGATCCGATCTCTGCTTTCAGCTCCTGAAGTAAACTGGGTTCATTATGTGATCCAGTAAAGAGGCTACTTTGAGAGAGGGAGGATTTTGGACGAAGAAATGAAGATGACCTTCTTTCATCTCCTCTTCTATCCGTTACCGATAGGAGAATTTCTCCTTCAGGAGATATCTGGCATTTATTCAGAGATGCTTCGCCAGTCCAGATCGATAACAGATTGATGATCTCATTACAACGATCTATCTGATCTTTTACCGGCTGGTTTTTTTCTTCTAATACAGTGAGGGATTTTTTGAGCACAGGAGTAAGGTAATGAGAAAGGAGAGAGGGAATATCTTCAGATTCATGAATGGAGATGGCATCGTATTGTTGATCAGTACTTTTTAGGTTCTGCAAATACTGATTAATGACCTGCTCATAAAGGCCTTGAGGCAATCTTTTCATGGTTTGATGGAGATTTGATGGATAAATTAACTAATTATTCGAAAATCAGTCTCATTTCTAGAAATGATAATATCCACCTGTAATAATGAGATGATGCTGTTGAGGGTATTATGGATTTTTAAATGAACCGGGAATTTTAAACTCCTCAAAAGCGGTCCAGATACTAACCATGAATTGATCCAATAAAAAAAGGAGTAATTTATCCTTTCTGATAATCGTACTCCACAGTCCCGGGAAGAAGTGTTAAATCACTGACAAAATGTACTCCTGATACAACTTTTTTCACCGGGAGATCAGCAACCGGTGCCAGGGCATGCCTGAAAAGCTCAAGATCTGTCGGACCGGTCCAGGCACCGTGGACCGTAACATTACCTAGATGATACTTTACTAATTGGTGGATCTTCGGGCTGCCATCCACATCAGGAATGACTTTTATCAGGTAATTTGGAGTATCTTCAAGATATTTTTTGATATCATCGGTGGGCAGAGCCTGCCATTTGTATCCCATCGTACCCCTGGCAACTTCGAGTTCTCCATAAAAGAGCCTTCCAACGAGGGTGTCTCTGCTTACCGGATCAACTCCCAGTGAAGGACGACCTAATTTTTTGGGAAATCCCCATATTTCCCTTCCTGCTAGAATGGCAGGTTCATTATCCAGGTACATGGAGAGAACAAAGAGCCCACGGGTTCCGTTGAATTCAACCGGGATAACCTGTCCTGATTCGGTATAATCGCCAAGCCCAGATGAGTCCGGCATTCTGATGAACTCATACTTCACTACCGGCTCTGTCACCTTCAGGGGATATGGGACTACTTTTTCCAGGGCAGCAGGATCTGTCTCATACGTAATAATGAAATATTCCCGGTTATTGAACTGGTTCGGGGGGGCAGGATATGCAGGACTGTTGATTGGCATGCCCAGTGTTTTATTATCGATCTTTTGTTCTACAGAAGCAACAGTTGTGGTTGTGAGCTGAAGCAGTATCAGAATCAACGACCCGGCGAGGAATATCTGCATGACTGGATCCATACCCCTCTATGTGCTCATGTGATAGATGAAAGTATTGGGTGGATTCCTGGTATTTTTGTGCGTACGGTGAATGATACAGGAAGGTGAAATTGTAGTATTCTTTGGTGTAAAACATGAACTCTTTCAGGCATGTTTCACGTAGGGTCTTTATCCTTCTTTCATGAAAGGACAGAACCTGTTCCCACAACCCGGACATAGAAATCGTGTACTGGTCACTGCTGCTAGAGCTAAGCACACCAGGAAGATGAACATCAGAACTGGTGATGCGAACAATGAAGGGATGGGAGGCAGGAATAGTATGGCAAAAAGAAACCCGGAGATGACGAGATTTCCGGTAGTATATGGTCTAGGAGCTACTTTCCACAATTGTGCGAAATATCCGGGGAGGATGTGAACACAGGTGCCTTTGATTGGGCATAATGCACAAAAAAACCGGGTAATAAATATTCCTGCGATAACTGCCAGAAGGAGATACCCACCTGCCATGTATTGTGATCGTAAAGCGATGGCATAAAACCCGTCTAGTACGGCAGCAACTCCGAGAATCAGGCCAATAACTCCAAATGTTGTCTTATTCATACTAGAATTAAGCCATCAGATTAAAAAAATGATCCCTTTGAATCCCGGTTTTGAGCCGTGAAACCGATGATCATCAAAGGATGGTTCTGAATATTCTCCTCAGTATGACACGAATTCAGCCTGAGATATCGTAACTGGCCTAATCAGAGTATCATCTATCCAAGTTTCCCGGATAATGGTTCATTACCTGGAGTTCTCTGATTGATGGATGATATCTGGTTTGTTCTAGGATAGAAGGAACGATTGTCCGATTTGAATAATATTTTTTCTGGGATATGTACTTGGTATGATACAGTTTTTGGAACGACTGATAAGACGTATATACTCTCCTCCCTAACGAAAGGTCGTCTCTGATATGTGAGAAACATTTTCTTATTATATTGAAAATGTATCCCAGGAAATTATTTCGGGATTGCAGGACATCGATAATCAAATCGTATCAAATTTAGAGGGGGAAACACATGAAATCAGTTCATAAATTCTACATCCCATTTTTCGTCATTATCCTGTGTGCTTTTGTGGTAACTCTGGTTACTGCTGATGGGTACGGAGTACTTGATTCAGGAACAGCCGGATCTGCAAATGTCATGAGTTCGTCATCAGGGGTTGGAGAAAATGTGATGAATACCTTACCTTCTGTAGGCGAATCGGGAAATGTTATAAACCCGTCTTCGGTAAATCTGAAGAATAGTACTATCCTCAATACCTTACCTTCAGTCGATAACAATGGGGATGTAATAAATCCATCAACTGATGGTCTGGCAAATGTCATGAATTCGTTACCATCTGAAAAAAAAGCAGACCCTGGATCAAACGATCTGAAGGTATACTATCTGAATACGAGTCATGGCGATGCAACATTGCTTGAATCCTCAGGTCATTTTATGATCATCGATGCCGGTGACACCCGGGACTCTTCTGCAGTTATTAATTATCTGGATACCACTGGTGTCAAAACGCTTGATTATGCCATTGCCACCAATCTTGATGAAAGCGCTATCGGTGGAATGACAAATATTATGGAAAAATTCCCGGTTTCGATATTCAGCGGTCCAAGCAATTCTTTTTCATCCCCTACGTATGACGAGATCAAAACGATGATAGACGAAAAGGGAGTTGGCTTTGAACAGGCTGCTTCAGGTGTCAGTCTTCCCTTTGGAGATACATCTGTTCAATTCATAAGCACTTCGACTTCAGAAATAAATGCTTCTGATAATGCCTTATCTGTTTTAGTGAAAACCGGTAGTGTGACATTCCTCTTTACCGGAAATCAAAATCTTGGTCTGTCACCAGCAACTTTCTGGGCTGTTCCCAATAAGGATGTTCAGGGTTCTCTTGCATCATTATCTGAGATCGCTCCGGAGGTTCTGGTTATCAATCCAGGAGATTCAGGAATTAATAATACAACTCTGGATACTCTCAAAAAATTGAAGATTGATCCTTTGCTGACCAATGTCGATGGGAATATTGTTGTTACATCAGATGGCAATGAGTATCAGATCAGTACCGGTTCGGGAAAAAGCTTCAAAAAACCGGTTCCCGAAGGTACCCCTACATATCAGGCGTCACCGGTGACGAATGTAACCTCTTCTGATGCTCATTTACTAAACGGAGTAGCAACGAATTCCGTGATATGAGGAGCATACCGATTCACCTTTTTTTGTCATCCCCCTGATGAATTCAGATAACATTTCGTAAAATTATCCTAATCATCCAAAGTGAACTGTCTTCGTACTACCGATTACCCTCGGAGACAATGGCGGTTGAACTGGGTTAGTCGGTCCATTCTGGTCTGGTTTTTTCTTTGATCTCGGAGAGGAGGTAACGGATGATTCCATGAATGGGAAAGGCGACGAGGTCCGGTCCTTCTGAAGGCTTGCGAACCGCTGGAAAAGGACTTTGGGGATGGTAGTTTCCTGGTTAATATTGTGATATTTTTTTTATTGACCTTTGTACCCTGACTTTGCCACTTTGACTTTCAAGTCTCAATGAGCTCATCCACTAACACGATCAAATTTG